>JAAHHL010000182.1 GCA_010672185.1 Caldora sp. SIO3E6
GCTATTCGGTTTGAGCCTGTGGATCGTGAGAAGTGCCGACACCTCACGCAATCCCAGTTATCTGGAAGGAAGCAGGAACGGAACGTTAATACGGTTTATACCGCGTTATGTCAGTTTCCGATAGCAGAAGCCTATACTTATGTCCCTCAAAAGGTTTACCAATCAAGTTACCCTTTAAATCCCATAACCGCAATGTTGTATCTTGACTACCACTAACGATAGTCTTGCTATCGGGACTGAAGGCAAGGGAAAAGACACTCTTCTTATGCCCCTCAAAGGGTTCACCAATGGGATTACCCTCTAGATCCCACAACCGCACTTTTCCATCTTCATGTCCACTAGCGATCATTTGCCCATCTGGACTAATGGCGACGGAGAAAACATAACCTCCTTGAGCTACTCTGAAAATATCCTGTTCTATAACCCCTGTGCGGGCTACTTGTAACGCCTTAAATAAGCTAGACTGAACTTCCATAGGAACCGAATTCAATGAAGATTTGCTCGAACCGGTGGCTTCAATGGCAAGTATTAATGCTTGGAGAGGGTTAGTTGCTAACAAGTTTTTGACTAACGTTGCTTTAGTAAGGCTTGACTGGTATTGTGCTTCACGGTATCCGGTTAAAGCCCCCAGTAATCCGACAATTGCTAAAACCAGCATTAATTGTAAAGTACGTGTTTGACGCTTTTCCCGTTTGATTCCGGCTGCGATGGCATCGTTGCTTTTGGCAAGATATTCTTGATGTAAGGAACTTGCAACAGGTTGTTTGTTTTCTTCTTCCGCTTCTTGTAACCAGTTTTGAGCGATCGCAAATTCACTCCCCCGCAACAGCAAGTCATCACTTTTGTTATTTTTCTGCCACTCCAAAGCTCGTTGCAACCATTTAGTATGACGACGGACATGCTCCCTATCTATATCCAGAGTTCTTACCAATGCGTTAAAATTAGCATTAAAATCTTTTTGAGTAAAATCAATCCACTGCACCTTAGCCAAATCTGGATGCAAGTCTGCTGGATTTATCTGACGATGTAGCACTGTCACCAAACGCTTGTTCAGCGAAGCAGCATATTCCACTTCACCTTTACAATAAGGGGAATTTACCGAACGAGGTGAGAGAATAAATAAAAAATTCTCACAAGTTTTAATTCCCCAATTAATCTCCTCCTTAAAATCACTTCCGGAGGCAATACTTTCTTGGTCAAACCAGGTATTTTTTCCCTGCATCTGTAGGTTATCATTAAGCTTTCTCGCCAAATCCGAGTCTGCACGGGAGTAGGAGATAAACACATCCAGGGATTCTAGGGGGGGTTGCCGTAGGCTTGCAGTGATAAATTCTTCTTGTAACTGTGTGGGAGGATGCTGTTTTCTTTTTTGGGCTACCTCCAACCAAGTCTCAGCACTTATAAGGTTATACCCCCGCAACAAAATACTAGGATTGTCGTTTTGCTGTTTCCATTTAAGCGCCCTCGTCAATAACATTTTATGCTCATTGTAGTAAGCCTGATCCTCTTGCAGAATCTTCAACAGTTGGCTTTCATCGAGCAGGTAATCCTCTTCCCTAAGATTATCCGTCAGTACGATATACTGTAAATCCTGTAGCGCTTCCGGTAGCAAATCTGGCTCAGTTGTTCGCACCAATACCGGAATAATCCGCTTGTTGAGGGATAGAGCTAAATCTAATTCCTGCTGAGAGTCAGTCGAGTTGATTGACTCAGGAGAAAGGAGATAAACCACATTATCTGCTTGTTCAATCCCCCGGTTAATAGCCCCTTCCGAATTTTCCCCAGTTGGAATATCGGTGTGCTTAGTCCACACCGTAATACTTTCTCGCCTCAAACTGTTGCGAATCTTCTCCATTGTCTCTTGATCTTGAACCGCATAGGAGAGGAATACCTGAGTCATCAAGTTATTGCCATTCTTGATACTCTCAGTGATGTATTCGCAATGTAAATCACTAGGATTACAAGGGGGTTGCTCCTCTTTAAAGCGTATTTTGAGCCAATCAGTCCCCTGCTGTATCTCTTCCCCAGTTAACAAGTATCTGGTTTGTTTTTGCTGACGCTCCCACTCCAAAGCTTTGACTAAAAATTGGGTGTGTTGCTCGACATAATCAGTATGAGAGTTGAGTAACTTAATTAAATCGGCTAGGGATTGGTCAAAATTATCAATTCCTTCACGGAAGTATACCCAGTTAATCTTGCCAATTGTCGGGTGCATGTTGGGAAAGCTCGAATGCTTTCCTTGGGTTTGATAAGCTTCCCAATCTTCAATTGTTCCCTGAGGATTTCTCTGTTGCCAAGTTTCTTGACTAATTTCCTCAACGTGGAGTAAGGGAATAATCCGTTTATGACACTTAATTGCTAGCTCAATTTCTTTGAGACAGTAGGGAGAATTTACCGAATGAGGGGCAATAACAAACAGGAAGTGACGCGCCTTCTCAATACCATCATCAATTTCATTTTGGAAGTCTACTCCCAAGGGAATGTCATTGAAGTCGAACCAGACTTGTAACCCCTGTTCTTCCAAGCGAGTTTGCAGTTTGGTAGCAAAAGCTTTACTATCAGCTCGTCCGTAAGAAATGAAGGCGTCGAAAAGTTGCATCGTTGCGGTTTACTCAAAACAGCTCCATTCTAACCGGATTTGTTATCAGTCGCAGTATGCAAGAAGCCCGACTGCTTAAAGCAGTCGGGCTTCTGAACCCGAATAAATACAAGCAACAAACAACTATTTAGGGTTTGCTGCATGAGTGTGGAAGCTATACAAGACTTAGGTTTCAATCATGCAGCAAGCCAAAATAGTCCAAGGTTTTTGCATTTTTTGCTTCAAAAACCTTGCACCATTGTAGGGAAATACCTGGTTAAATTCCGAATGTGAGGGGTCAAAATCCGGAAAGCTGACAGCTGACAGCTGACAGCTGAAAGCTAAGGACTTATTCAGCAAGCCCTATTTACAAATATCGCGATTGATTAACCTTGTATTCGTATTCAGATAATCCCCCAACCAATCACAGCCTTCTTGTTGTAGATTTTCTGTCTCTTGAACTTTATCGATATCCCACAGAATTACGGTTTGATCGCTACTAGCAGAAGCAATCAACTGACTGTTATTTGGGTTAAAAGCGACACCATTAACTGCATTGGTATGGAGGTAAAAAGTACCCTGTAGTTCGCCTTTTAAATTCCAGAGTTTAACAGTTTTATCCGCACTCGCTGAGGCAATCATCTCACCATCTGGACTGAACACCACTTGATTGACTGATTCAGTGTGTTGTTGATTTTCTGTTTCCCCAATAACCTGCTCAAGAGTCAGCTGAACCCCATCTCGCTTCCAAAGTTTAATTATGTTATCTCCACTCCCTGAGGCAATCAGTTTACCATCGGGGCTAAAGGATACATTGTTAACCGCTACCTTATGTGCTCGCAAAGTTGACAGGAGCTCACCGGTGCGACTCCAAAGTTTGATAGTATTGTCGAAACTTCCTGAAACAATTAGCTCGCCATCCGGGCTAAAGGCAACACTTTTGACTTTATCTTGATGACCCCTGAGTACTTTTCCCTCATCACCATCAATAGGCCAAAGTTTAACTGTGTAGTCGTCACTAGCCGCAGCAATCATTTTACTATCTGGGCTAAATGCTACCTGATTAACTTTATCCTGTTCTGGAATCCACTTTAGTGGAGTGCCATCCTGCTGCCAAAGCTTGATCGCATTGTTCCTAACTGCCGCAGCAATAAACTTATTATTCGGGCTAAATGTTACACCTCGAACCTCGCCATCTACAGGCAAGGTTTTTTGGGACCAATTTTCTTTGTCCCACAGTATTACTGTCTTATCGTCACTAGCAGAAACCATCAACTTGCCATCTGAGCTAAAAGCGACAGCTTTTACTGCATCTTGATGACCATAAAGGATTTGAGGAGTATTGGTATTTTGGTCAAGTTTCCAGAGTCTAACGGTGTTGTCTGCACTAGCGGAGGCAATAGTATAACTATTGGGTTCAAAAGTTACACCGATAACGTGGTCACCATGGCCAGTCAAGTTAGCTAGCAAGGTACCATCGGACTTCCACACTTTGATAGTTTTATCGTAACTAGCAGAAGCAATTCTCTTGCCATCGTCACTGAAAGCCACGGCTAAAACGATATCTTTGTGTCCTTCTAAGGTTCCGTTCAAAGTGCCATCCCGATTCCACAGTTTGATGGTGTTATCGCTACTTGTCGAAGCAATCAGTTTTCCATCCCGGCTGAAAGCCACAGATTCTACATTATCTTGATGCCCTTCGAGAGTTTGGATGAGATTGCCATCTGGTCTCCACAGTTTAACAGTTTTGTCATCACTGGCCGAAGCAATCATTTTTCCATCCTGACTGAAAGCCACTGATGTTACCTGATTGGTATGCCCTTCAAGGGTGTTGATTAAAGTGCCATCTGGTTTCCAAAGTTTAATGGTTTTGTCGTCACTGGCGGAAGCAATCAGTTTTCCATCCTGACTGAAAGCAACGTCTCTAACTGCATTGGTATGCCCTTCGAGGGTGTTGATTAAAGTGCCATCTAGGTTCCACAATTTAACAGTTTGGTCAACACTTGCTGAGGCAATCTTCTTACTATCCCAACTAAAAGCAACAGCATTAACTGACTGCTTATGCTGGCCTAAAGTCTTTTGTAGTTTCTCTTCCCGATTCCAGACTTTGATAGTATTATCTTCACTTCCGGAAGCAATAAATTGACCATCCGGACTAATGGCAACATCCAAAACTCTCCCCTGATGTCCCGAAAAGCGATTATATTCTCTCACTCCAAATACAGCTTGTTGAAGTGCTGCTTCCACAGCTTGCTTGGTTTGAGGGGTTGCTCTTTGGTTAACTTTTTGCAATATTTTCTTGGCTTGAAGTGCTTTGAGTAGAGCATCTAGTTTTTTATGGGAGGCATAGAGTGCTTGAGATGATTTAGCCTGTGCTTGAGATGAGTTAGTCTGTGCCCTTTTCCTATTCTCAGTTGCTTCTTGATACAACTTAAAGGCAAACCCTGCCAACCCCAGAGAAGCGACTAACGCCAAACTCACCACACCCAGGAAAAATTTTTGTAGTTTGGCAGTCTTTTTCTGTTGTGCGAGTCTTGCCTCTGCCTCTTTTGTCTTTTCCTCTTGCAAGCGCAACAATTCAGCTTGTCGGGCTTTTTCTGCTTCCTCCGCCGCGATGATCGCGCTGTGACTTTCCTGGGCAAATTTCTGCTGCAAAGCTGTCGGAAAGGGCTGTTTGTTTTTCGCTAAAGCAGTTTCCAACCAGTTTTGAGCAACAGCAAATTCACTCCCCCGCAACAGCAAATCTTGACTCTTGTCTTTTTTTTCCCATTCAATCGCTCTTTGCAACCATTTAGTATGACTACGGACATGTTCTCTGTCTATATCCAGGTTTCTCACCAATTTGTTAAAATCGGCATTGTAGTCTTGCTCATCAAAATCAATCCACTGCACCTTAGCTAACTCGGGATGCAAATCAGCGGGATTTACCGGGCGATGCAGCAATGTCACAAAGCGCTTATTCAAGGAAGCGGCATACTCGACTTGCTCCTTACAATCAGGGAAATTCACTGAATGGGGTGAGAGAATAAACAGAAAATTGTTACTGGCTTTAATCCCTCGATTAATCTCTTGCTGGACATTTGTCTGTGAGGTAACAGCAATACTTTCTTGGTCAAACCAGGTAGTTTTTCCCTGCATCTGTAAGCTATCATTGAGCCTTCTCGCCAAATCTGAGTCGGCACGGGAGTAGGAAATAAACACATCCAGGGATTCTAAAGGCGGTTGCCGTAGGCTTTCAGCAATAAATTCTTTCTGTAACTGCGTCGGGGGATGCTGTTTCCTTTTTTGGGCTACCTTCAACCAACTTTCGGCACTCTGCCGGTTATACTCCCGCAGCAGAAGACTGGGATTTTCGTGCTCTTTCCACTTGAGGGCCTTTGTCAACAGCATTTTATGCCTGTGGTAGTAAGCCTCATCCTGATGCAAAATCTTCAACAGTTGGCTTTCATCAAGCCGATAATCCTCTTCTTTAACATTATCTGTTAGGTCAATATACTGTAACTGCCGCAATATATCCGGTATGGTATTTGGCTCCGTTTCCTTGACCAATACCGGAATAATCCGCTTGTTGAAGGAAACAGCTAAGTCTAATTCTTGTTGACAATATCTCGAATTGATTGATTCAGGAGAAAGGAGATAAACCACATTATCCGCTTGTTCAATCCCTCGGTTAATCGCTTCCCTAAAGTCTTCCCCAGTGTGAATATCCGTGAGATTTGTCCACACCGTAATACTTTCCCGCCTCAGGCTGTTGCGAATTTTCTCCATAACTGCCTTATCCTGAGTAGCATAAGAAAGGAATACCTGAGTCATCAAATTATTGCCATTTTTGATACTCTCAGTGATGTATTCACAGTGCAAATCACCAGGAGTGCAAGGGGGTTGCTCCTCTTTAAAGCGTATCTTGAGCCAGGATTGAGCTTGCTCCTTCTCTTCCCCAGTTAACAGATAAATCGTTTGTTGTTGCTGGCGCTCCCACTCCAGTGCTTTGACTAATAATTGGGTATGTTGTTCGACATAATCAGTATGAGAGCTGATTAACTTGAGCAAATCCCCTAGGGATTTGTCAAAGTCATCAATGCCTTCACGAAAATAGACCCAGTTAATCTTGCCAATAGTGGGGTGCATATTGGGAAAGCTCGAATGTAACCCTTTGGCTTTGTAGGCTTCCCAATCCTCTTGGGTGCCATGAGGATTCCTCTGTTGCCAAGTTTCCTGACTAATTTGCTCAACATGCAGTAAGGGAATAATCCGTTTGTGACACTTAATCGCTAACTCGATTTCTTTGCCACAGTAAGGGGAATTGATCGAATGAGGAGCAATAACAAACAGGAAGTGACGGGACTTCTCAATACCATCATCAATCTGATGCTGGAAGTCTACTCCCAAGGGAATGTCATTGAAGTCAAACCAGACATGAAACCCCTGCTCTGCCAAGCGAGTTTGCAGTTTGGTGGCAAAGGCTTTACTATCAGCTCGTCCGTAAGAAATAAAAGCGTCGAAAAGTTGCATCGTTTTTCGGTATCTGCACCAGGCTAAGAGTTATCTAGTGAGATTAAGAACAATCTCCCTAATGAAAGTAGATGCTATGCCAATAGAGATACTACCAATTTTTGCACAAATGATAGTCCTCATATATATAAGACGTTTTCCAGGGCAAATTCCTGAATTTGGCAATTTAGAGCCAATCCCACTCAGTTATAGCAACCGCCAAGGCTATTAGGACAAGGGGATGGCAGCCCCTTGTTAACTTCCCCTTTACCTGAGAATGTCTTAACCGCCCTGGCGACTGCTATAACACCCAAACCCAAGTACTGACTGAGTTGTGCCGGATATAGTTGAACCAAGTTAGCCGCAAAACTTAATTTTTCTTAACATTTGAGTGGGTTAAGACTTTAAATTGTTAAGGAAGAGCCATTGACATCAGCATTGACTAATCTTCCACTAGCGCCAGCAGCCCGTGTCGTGGGGGACTATTAACTCATCCTATGGAATAACCTTTGATTTTTTTTCCCTCTTCTGCTGAAATTGCTACAAAAGTCTTAGCAATTCCTTTTTTGTGATTTTGACGCGCATATTTTTTGAGGTAGTCATTGAAAACAGGACCGCCACAATCAAACTCTCCCCGTTGATGTTGCTTTTCTAGAGGGAAAAATTGCCATTTTTGTTAATTCATTCCCATATTTTGTTTGATACTGTTCAATTGCTTCTTTAAGCCTTCCCTGAAGGGGAGGAGGATTTTCTAAGGTGGAGAGAAATAAGTCTCTATCTTGATTAGATAAGATTAATCTTTCTTGCTGTTCAATTTCTTTCTTAGCAATGGGAATCAAATAAAAAAGGGTATAAGCACTCAAGGATACGCCCTTTAATGTGGCTGCACGTTCTAAGAGTTCTTTTTGTTCAGGTGTAACACGCAAATCTAAACGACTGCTTTTAGATTGGGACATGGTAAAATCTATGGTGGGGTTATGTCTAGGTTAGTTATTTAGCTGAAGAACACTGTCTGCCCTGGAAAAACCACAGTCGAATCTATAGCGCTTCGCGCTGGTGTATTTACAACTATCAATGATACTTCGCATTTTCTATTCCCAATTCCCAATTCCCAATTCCCGAGTCAGCAAAACTTGTAACGATACCAGCGCGAACTGCTATAACACCTGGAAGAGTTGCGCAGCCGGAATTGATATAACACCTAAAACTTTTGACAAATTTTACTAGCAGCTTTAGTTGTATCATCAGTTTCAAGTTTGGTGAGGATGGAATTTTCTTGTAACCTGTTGCATCCTATTTCCAGCCAATCTTCCCAGGATGTATCACTAATTGGCCACAACCGCATCGTATAGTCCCGACTACCACTGGCAACAGATTTTCCATCTGGGCTAAAGGCAACTGACCAGACATCAGCCTCATGCCCTCTAATTGGTTTACCTATGGGTTTACCTTTGAAATCCCACAACCGTAATGTCTTGTCTTTAGAACTACTGACTATAGTCTCTCCATCTGGACTAAAAGCAACTGATAAAATTCTTTCCTCATGTCCTTTGAAAGGTTTACCAATAGGATTGCCCTTTAAGTCCCACAATCTTACTGTCTGGTCATTGCTACCACTAGCAATAGTCTTACCATCCGGGCTAATAGCAACTGAGGTGACGGAGTCTTGATGTCCTCGAAAGGGTTGACCAATTGGATTACCCTTTAAGTCCCACAACTGTACTGTTTGGTCATTGCCACCACTAGCAATAGTCTGACCATCTGGACTAAAGGCCACAGAATAGACTTCCTTTTGCTCTCCTTGAAAGAGTTGACTAATCAGATTACCCTTTAAGTCCCACAACAATATTTTCTTGTCATTGCCACCACTAGCAATAGTCTTTCCATCCGGACTAAAAGCAACAGAATAGATGATACTCTCATGACCTTGAAAGGGTTGACCAATCGGGTTACCCTTTAAGTCCCACAACCTTACTGTCTGATCATCCCCACCACTAGCAATAGTCTGACCATCTGGACTAAAGGCAACTGACCAAATACCCAGATTGTGTCCTTGGAAGGGACTAGTGACGAGATTGCCCTGGCGATCCCACAATCTCACTTTTCTGTCAAAACAGCCACTGATGAGGTGTCTCCCATCTGGGCTAAAGGCGACTGAAGTCACCGATTGCTCGTGCTTTTGGATGGGTTGATAAGTCAGGGAACTTTTGAGATCCCACAACCGCACTGTGCTATCTTTACTACCACTAACGACATTCTTGCCATCGGGGCTAATGGCGACGGAAGTCACAAAACGCTCATGACCCTTGAAGGGTTGAGCAATGGGGTTGCCCTGGAGATCCCATAACCACACCGTGTTATCATTACTACCACTAATAATCGTTTTGCCATCCGGGCTAATGGCGACGGAAGAGACAGAGCCTGTATGCCCTCGAAGGGGTTGAGCAATGGGATTACCTGCTAAATCCCACAACCGCAATGTCTTGTCCCAACTACCAC
>JAAHHL010001820.1 GCA_010672185.1 Caldora sp. SIO3E6
TAAGATAATTAAAGTCAGCGAAGGAGTCGCCTCCCCCACTGATCTCCAAAACGGTGCGTGATAGTTTCCCATCACACCGCTCCTCAGTAAAACGGCTATTTTCATTAGCACATCACCAGAACATCTTCTATCCATTGGAATTCCTCAGAGATAGAATGTATGACAGAATAATTCTGGTCTATTCTGGTTTTTTCATCGTGGCAATGTCGATGGAGCAATTGATAGTTTTTATATTCTTCCTTTCCGCCTTTTGACTTAGGAATAATGTGGTCAACTTCCATCAAATCACCATCTTTAAAGAATAATCCACAGTGGGGGCATTTTCTTTTTTGTTTTTTCAGCAACAATGCTGTTCCCTTGGGCATCTCCGGATGCTTCCCCATTCTGACACTCCAATAGATTAAATTCCCATCATAAGGACTACTATCGCCTTTGACTTTAACATGACGAACTATTGGAGTTTCGCTATGTTGTATGAGTCGCATTAGGATTTGACCTTGGTGCTTTATGGCAAATGTCCATTTATCGCCACCTACTGTTGAGAAATATCGGGTATAAACCCATTTCTTTCCTTTATTTCGGTGTCGTTTGATTCCCCATTTTATCAGTTTAAAAATTATCAGATGCCAGATTCTCTCAAAGATTTTCTGGCTTACTACCGTAGAAAAGTAATTACACCATCCTCTTATAATTGGGTTTAGCCTTTTGATAAGAGAGGCTTGGGATAACCCTTGATACTTTTCAATGACTTCTGCCACTTTCCGATAATGTTTTTTCTGACTTTCTTGACTAGGGGTAATGATGGTTTTGAACCCTAATAATTTTCCTTTAACCTTTCCAGAGGTATATTTTCCAGTTTTATACTGTTGGATATGAAAGCCGAGGAAATTGAATCCAGCTTTCTCTCTATTGACATCCTCTAAGGTGTGGGTAACACGAGTTTTGCTCGGTTTTAGCTCTAGTCCCATACCTTTAAGCCATTCAGCGATCACCTTTTGACATTCTTGAACCACGGATAGGTCTTCATGTAAAATGACGAAATCATCGGCGTACCGAATCAGACTTACTGACTTTCTTTTGTCTCTCTTGCCAAGTTGTGTGCCGTCGGGACGTTTCATATCGAAAGTATCGGCAAGTTTCTTGATTTCGTTTTCCATTC
>JAAHHL010001821.1 GCA_010672185.1 Caldora sp. SIO3E6
CCCCCAACCCCCCTTGAAAAAGGGGGGCTCTTGTTCCCCCCTTACGAAGGGGGGTTAGGGGGGATCAACAGGGATTGAACCTTACTAACCGAGCAGTATTGTGTAGGGACGTTTCATGAAACGTCTCTACAATGTGGGCATAGATTGTGTCGTAAATAAGAATAGTGAATAGACACTATTAGAATACCAATTCAGTAATTAAAGTCTACTCCAAAATAAAAGCCTTCATCTTGAGCATTAGTACCACGGTCATCCAAATCAATAATCGGAAAACCATAGCCAAGGCGGATATTTAAATCTGGTATTGGCTCCCACAAGAATCCCAAACCAGCACTAAGGAGCAAATTCTGCTTTGGTAGAGTATCAGGATTATTTGGGTTATTCCAAACTTTTCCCAGATCTACAAATGGTATTAGTTGAAAAGTTGAGACTCCCCCTTCATCTCGTTCTAGAGTGATACGATCTTCAATGGAAAAGCGAAACCCATTGTCTCCAGAACGAGCATTCTGTCGATAGCCTCTGATTGATTCTCCACCGCCGATGATAAACTGCTTGGATGGTAATAGACTATCAGGAGTAAGTTGCAAATCTATGCTCACCAGTAACAGGTTATTCTGATCAAGAACCTGCAATCTTTGCATTTGACCCAGCCAGCTGAAAAACTGACCATCAGGAATAGATGAAGGATTAGTTGTAGCATCAAACAAACCAGTACCAAAGCTAAATTGCGATCGCACTGACCAAGCTCCCTGGGAATCTCGTCTAAGATAATCTTGTCCAAACCGAAACACACTAGTGCGAGTTACCCCATCTGCCTCAGCGCCAATGCTAAAGGGTTGAAGAATATTATTAAAGATAAAAGTTTGACCATCTTTGTGACTAAATCCGACCGAGAGAGCAAATTCTTCTCTAGGAGTGCGAATCAAAAGCTGGCGAAAGCTGAGTCCATAGAGCTCATTTTTCCCCTCAATGCCAAAAGTTTTGAGGGATTCCTGGGTAATTTGATTGCGAGTCCGGGTGGCTCTCAGTTGCAGAGTACCATTTCTGGGATTAAGAGGTATTTGATAGCTAAGGTCAAATTCCTTTTTGCCACTCGTAGTTGTGTGGTAGT
>JAAHHL010001822.1 GCA_010672185.1 Caldora sp. SIO3E6
CCCCCAAGTTTACCCGGGTTGATGCCAGGTTTTTGAGCTAAGAGATGCAATTTCTTGGGATTTTTTGACTTGCTGCATGATTGAAAGACGAATCTGGTATGGCTTCCACACTTATTCAGCAGACCCTAATTAGAAGTGGCACTTTATATATAAGCGCACACCTTAACCATTATAAAATGATGATAGCAAAAATGATGGCGCTCATGCAAGCTTTCTGGTGCAAGTAGATCAACGAGTACTGGTGTCGGAGTGCGATCGCAACCAACTGATACCAAATCCGGTTACAATAGAGCCGTTTTGAGCAAACCGTGAAATCTTGCTCTGAGATGTTTCATGAAACGTCTCTACAATGTGGGCATAGCGAATATATCGATACCGGATTTGGTATGACAGGGGAGTTGACACGGGCGCACGTCGGTGCGCCCCTACAGCATCGTAACAACATAAGGCGCTCCCAATCGAATTAATCCCTCTTTTCAATTATCCATTATCCATTATCCATTATCCATTATCCAAGACTTTGAGAGTACGCAAACGATTAAGAGCAGCCGCTAGCTCAAAGCGGCGGAATTTAACTAAGTCTCCTTGGGGAAAGGGAGTAAGGATATCTAATCCTTGAGTCTCAATATCTGTCATCACCTGCTGCAAAATCTCTGGTAGAGTGTACCTACCATTAATATCCTGTCTCTTTGCGTAGACGATCGCTTCGGCAATAGCTCTGAGTTGCCCACGTTCTACTATTTGTTCTACTGCTCCTAAATCAATTTCCTCCATACCAAATACCACTTCATCGACATCCCGTACTCTTAACTTGATATCTCGGTGACCTCGACTGGGGTCGATACTTTCTGGTAAAGGTATACGAGGAGTAATTTTACCGAACTGTTGACCCCCTTCTGAGGTGCGTTCGGTACGATGTTGTTGGGCAATTTCCTTGGCTTGGGTGGTAACATCAGTTGGTTGGAAATTGTCCATAGCGATTACTGTATCTGCGACATCAAAGTAATCGCCGCTACCCCCAATTACTAAAATGGTCGATACGCCGTAGTCAGTGTATAGTTGTCGTACTTTGTCTATAAATGGGGTAATTGGTTCCTTATCTTTGGCAATCAGCTGCTGCATCCGGCGATCGCGAATCATAAAATTAGTA
>JAAHHL010001823.1 GCA_010672185.1 Caldora sp. SIO3E6
TCCCTGGTGAAAGTACGAGATTTTTGCTCAATTTGATTCAATAGTGCAAGGATTTTGAGCCAAAAGATCCTATAACCTTGCACTTTTTGGGCTAATAAACAGCATCAAACCCTTGATATGTATAGGTTTGTGATTTATTCAGCAAGCCCTACCTACTTAAACAATGCATAATGAGGCATCAATTGCCATAACTGAGGTATTAATGAGGTATTAATCATCTAGCTTGAAGCATAAACTCTATTGACTTGGTTAAATCATAGATGAAATATTAGATGACGACTGAGGCGTTAGACCTAAAATCTAACACTTATAGCGTTTCTGAATGAGACATAAATAAGACTGTATTTACGTCCCAAATGGAAACACTGAGGCAACTTTAGGTGCATTTACTCTGCTTTCTTTAGTTATTGTAACCTTTGAGATGTCATCTTCTAAAAAAGAAAAAAAACGAGATAAGCGTCTATTTACTGCCCTATTGGTACTTAATGGTGTAAGCGGTTCGACGACTATCAGCGGCGCGGCACAAATATTACCATTGACGGTAGGTATACCAGCAGGTCTAATTATTCAGGTATTGTTGTTCATCTTATTGTCAGGCTTTACAGCCAGTCATGCTCCAATCCGGAAGTGGGCAGCGGTAATAGTGTTATCATTTTTCAGTGTTTATACAAGTTTTTTTGCCTACTACGGGCAAATGACCCAAGATTCTCAGGAACAGATAGCAAACGATAGAGCAATAGGAGCTCACAATAATTTGGTGGCGCAAGTGTTAACACCGCTCAAGGATAAGGCACGTTCCTATAAGGAGAGTGCAGCACATCAACGGAAGCTGAGTGAAGCTGAAGCGAATGAAGGTATAACCACAGGGTTGTTAGGTCGTGGTCCGGAGGCAAGAAAATTTGCCTTACAAGCAAAAGAGTTTGAGGCTGAATACGCTAGAAGACAATCACTCATTGTTGAGATAGAAAATAAGTTTGACTACAAACTAGAAGGGCTAAAACCAGCTCAAATCCTGGCCAAAGATCGCAAAGCTCTTGCTCTTGTTCCTCAAGAATACCGAGGCGACTATACTATAAAGCGTAGTCAATATGTGGATGAGGAAACAGATGTTACTATTCTTACCCCCTACTACAAGATTAAGCGGTAAGA
>JAAHHL010001824.1 GCA_010672185.1 Caldora sp. SIO3E6
CTGCTATCGGAAACTGACATAACGCGGTATAAACCGTATTAACGTTCCGTTCCTGCTTCCTTCCAGATAACTGGGATTGCGTGAGGTGTCGGCACTTCTCACGATCCACAGGCTCAAACCGAATAGCCTTCGGCGAGTGGTGCGACCAGGCGTGAGGTTTCCTCACCTAGGGAACGCGCACCTAGAGAGATGTTCTAAATTAAGACTTGCATTTAAATCACGATCTAAAATCTGACCGCAAGCAAGACATTTAAAAGTCCTTTCTTTGAGTGGCATTTCTTGAATATGCCCACAGCTTGAACAGGTTTTAGATGAGGGATAAAACCTATCTGCAAACACCAATTCACAACCGTACCATTCCGCCTTGTATTCTGTTTGGCGACGGATTTCATAAAGACTCGAATCAGCAACAGCACCTGCTAATTTATGATTTTTCATCATCCCAGAAACCTTCAAGTCTTCTAACCCTATGATTGCGTGGTTTTTGCATAACCAAGAGGTTAGTTTGTGAATGACATCTTTCCGAATATTAGCGATGCGCTGATGAGCTTTAGCTAGCTTGATTTTGGTTTTATTCCTATTCGATGAACCTTTTTGTCTTCTACATAGTTCTCTCTGGAGTCGTGCTAGCTTTTTCTTGGCCTTTTTATACGCTCTAGGGTTATCAAATACAGTCCCATCAGAGCAAGTAGCTAAAACTTTAACACCCACATCAACACCTAGAAAATCTCTAGATTTCATCGTGGTTTCTGGTTCAAATTTATAAGCTACTGAAATATACCACGAATCAGCTACTCGACTAATCGTAACCCGCTTAGTGTTGATTTTAGGCAACGGTTCATAAGTGCTAACCCACCCAATAAAAGGTAGTTTTAACCGACACCCTGAAAATTCCATGACTTTACCTCCGTGATCAAGGGTAAAACTATCATTTTTGCCTTTCTTCTTGAACTTAGGGTGTTCAGCCAATCCTTGAAAAAAACGACTAAAAGCTTCTCCTAACTGCAGGAAAGCAAACTGATAAACCCTTGAGGATAACGTTTTCATCCAGGGATAAAGAGGTTTAACGTGATGGGTGTAGAACTTTTTGAGCTTGTTGGCTGATGGTTTTAATCCAGCTTCATAAGCTTCATTCCAGAGGTTTAAC
>JAAHHL010001825.1 GCA_010672185.1 Caldora sp. SIO3E6
TGGTAGGTGGCAGGTGGTAGGTGTAGTATCATGTCCGGCTGAATACATCTTCTAATTAGCTTTCAGCGTTCAGCGTTCAGCATTCAGCTTTTTAACTTCCCTGTTGCCTGTTCCCTTATTTCACCGTTAATTTTACTTTTGTCCAACTACTTAGGTGATTTCCTCCGAAAAAATGTACCTATCGTAGGGTGTGTTACGCTGCGCTAACACACCAAATTCTGGGTACAATCATTTTTCAAAATCGCCTTAGCTGATAGCTGATAGCTGATAGCTGATAGCTAATAGCTGCACAATGATGAATTTGCAACTTTGAGATGCTCCCCGGCTTCCTGCTCTTCAATCATCTGGAAACTGCCAACAGGATATTTGTTCCACATTTTGACTACCGCAACTACTACAAACGACACCAAAGGAAGAGTCTACCCATTCATAACCACAATTGCGACAGTGACAAAAAATGTTGTTGCGGTTAGCGGTTTCGATTTTGCCACACCACTCCCGCAATAGGGAGGTGTTTTGTTCCTTGTTGTGTTCTAACATTATTCTAGCAATAATACAACTTGTGAGCTACATATTAATCCCCCTCGCATCCCCCTTGGAAAGGGGGACTTTGAGGTAAAGAGTGTACTGCATAAATATGAGAAACGCCATGTCAGTACTGGGTTAATATTTATCAGGTTTTTTTCTTTAATTTCTTAAATAACTGTTAAGCATCTCTTGAATATTACATAATATAAACTTTTTACCCAAAAGACAATTATCTCTATTGACAATGAAATTGAATTAATTTATCGTAAACGCTAAGATTGCATCCGTTGAAAACCAGCAATGGATCTTCACCAAACCTATAACAATTAAAGGACTATAATGGTAGCAAATACCAACATTCAATCAATCGGGCTTAAGGTAGAAAAAGCCTCCCAAAAGGTACTCAATGCTGTTATTGCCGTATTCGCTGTTACCTTGGTTATGCTGGGCTTGCCAGGACTGACTTCCTCCGCATTGGCAGGACCAGGTGGTACAACTGTCGAAGGAGCCGTAATGCGATTTGATGTCTTTGATGTGGGGATGTCTGTCGGATGGTACACCAATGTACTTGACATGGAGTTCAATGAAGAAAGTAGTGCCCTACCTTATTATGGGCAAG
>JAAHHL010001826.1 GCA_010672185.1 Caldora sp. SIO3E6
TGCTTGCCCTTAGATAAGGGAAACCCACCCCTAGCCCCTCCCAGGAGGGGAACCGGAATGGGGAACCGGAATTCACCGTGGCAATCAATCTACCCAAGAATATTTGTTTAATTCTCAATTACATTTTGTAGGGGCGCACGTCGGTGCGCCCTCAACTCGTATCTATAGGCACACACCTAACCCATTATTAAATAATAGTAGCACAAAACGACAGCGATCGCACGCATTTTTTTGATACATTAAAGAAAAATAGCTTCTACAAGAGAAATTAATATTATCCTGATTTCAGTTGCTTGGGTAGAAAAGGTGATTAGAATCTGCGAACTCATCTTGAGTCAGTTGCTTATTAATCTCAAATCTCAATAATTGGGCAGGTTCGATTCATTTAATTTGATTAAGGAATTTGGTTAAATGACAGATCCAGTCTCCCTATCAGCAAAAGCAATTGCTACCTTAGCTTTCACTAAAGCCTTTGAAAAAACCGTAGAGAAGTTGACTGAAACCGCTGGGGATAAAATTGATCAACTGCGCAAAAAAATGCGCCAAACAATTTGGCTCAAGTTACGCAGCCACTTTAATAAAGTAGAACCAGTACTCAACGGGGCGACACAAGGTAAGAAGGCTGATTTGGAGAAAGTGACTGACTACTTACGTGTTGTTATGGATGAAGACTCAGAGTTTACTGCTGAGGTACAGGCACTTGCTCAACAAATCCATGCAGTTAAGGTGCAAAGCGATAACAGCAGTATGAACCAGAACAACTATGATAATGGTCATGCTTCCCAAATCAGAGTGGAGAATCGGGGAACGATTGGTGAGCTTCACATTAAACCCCACTCCTCTTGACTGAAGACGCCTGAACCGGGACGGGCAAAGTTTAATCCGCTACAATCTATCTTCTCTGACGTTACTCAGTTGGTGGGTTGGCTGCCAACTGTGGTTAGCTGTGCCATTACTGCTGTAGGAGGCTTCAAACTAGTGCGGGGAGAACTTAAACTGCTAACGATGATCCTGTTGGCAGTTGGTTTTGTCAGCTTGCTATCCATCTGCTTCTACGTCTTTTTCAAGAAAAATAGCAACAAGAGGAAGCGATTGGCTCTCATTGGCTTGTTTGCCGTGACATTTCTGATTACTCTAAGTAGCGGG
>JAAHHL010001827.1 GCA_010672185.1 Caldora sp. SIO3E6
TCCAGGAATGGGCTCTCCCCGAATTTGCCCGATGAAATGCTGCCAGGTGATGCCTACCAATTAGTGGTTGTAAAGCTTCCTGAATTAGGGATTCATTGAGTGGAGCTTGATAATAATGCCAACTAAAGGGTCGCACAAACAAGTTAGGCAAGGCATCAGTATAGATCGTATATCGATAGCGACGCCAAGTAGCGGAAAAACGAGCGTGCCAATCTGATGGCACTGGGGCAGTTGCCCTTATTAGTATATCCTCTGGTAGCCTACTATTGAGCAGAGGAGCCCAACGATGAGCTGGGATAGGAAGATTTGTATTAAAATGGGCAACTTGGGCAGCAGCATGAACACCGGTATCTGTTCTACCAGCACCGTATAGAGTAACCGATTTTTGGTGTACTTCAGAAAGAACTTTTTCAATTTCTTCCTGTACACTGCGATGGTGAGGTTGCCGCTGCCAACCATAAAAATGAGTGCCTAGGTATTGAATAACCAGGGCAACTCGTGATTGATGGTTGTTTATTGGTTGTTTGTAATTGCTCATTTCCCTGTGGGAGAGGGAGGGAACTGCCTCCGCTTAAACCAGTTCAATTATGGCCATTTCCGCATTGTCACCACGACGCCTGACAGTTCTTAGGATACGGGTATATCCACCGTTGCGATCGCTATAACGTTCGCTGACTCCTTCAAATAGGGAGTGAACTAACTGCTTGTCGTAGAGATAGCCCATTGCCCGACGCCGTGAGGCTAAGGAGCCATTTTTGGCTAAGGTAATCATTCTTTCGACTTCCGATTGAACTGCTTTGGCTCGCACTTTGGTAGTGGTAATTCTACCGTGACGAATCACTTCAGTTGCTAGATTTCTCAGCAAAGCACGGCGTTGATCCGCAGGCTTTCCGAGTTGTGGCACACGACAACGGTGACGCATTGTTTTCTTCCTCTACAATCTCACAAAAAATATTACCGGGAAAAGATAACCAATAAATTAGATTTTCACCAATTCCCTATTCCCTATTCCCCAATTGTGACAAGTTAAAGGGTGGTGCATTTTGTCAACTCCCATATATGGTGTTTGGGGGCTAAAAAAGACCCTATATATGGAAAGACCCAAGGGTTAAGGAAAATTGTATTCTTCTTCCTCCGCTCCTCCG
>JAAHHL010001828.1 GCA_010672185.1 Caldora sp. SIO3E6
CACCTTACTGATTAATACCGACTACGTTAATATTCAAAAATCTCCAGTCTTAGCTATGGGTATGACAGAGTTTTCTGATCCCCAACTCTCTCGTCTACCGGGTGTCAGGACAGAACTCGGTACTGTCTATCAAAGACGGGGAGGAATTATGGCATTAGACAGTGAGTTTACCACCAATGCCTTGACCGAGCAACAAAGCCAACAGCCTTATCTGATCCTTCACCTCGGCACCCATGCTAAATTTAACTCAGGCTCTCCAGAAAAGTCCTATATCCAATTTCATGACCAACCCCTAAGATTAAATAGAGCAGCAATCCAAGGACTAGGATTAAATAATCTACCGGTGGAATTGTTAGTCTTAAGTGCTTGTGAAACTGCATTAGGGGATCTCGAAGCCGAATTAGGTTTTGCTGGCTCGGCTTATCAAGCTGGAGTTAAATCGGTTTTAGCTAGTCTTTGGGAAGTTCACGATACCAGAACCTTAGGATTGATGGCAAGATTTTACGATGAATTAGCCAAAGTACCCATCAAAACTGAAGCCTTAAAACAAGCGCAGCTAGCTATGCTAAATGGAGAAGTATACATCGAGGATAACCAGCTATTTTACTCTCCCCAGCAACCAGGTATACCACTAGATCCAGATCAAGAAATCTCCAAGGAAGACTTATCCCATCCCCATTATTGGTCAAGTTTTACCCTGATAGGTAGTCCGTGGTAAGTTTGTTGTTGGTTATTTGTTGTTTGTTGTTTGTCTCTTCTTTACTCTGTGAACTCTGTGCCTCTGTGGTTCACTAAATTCTACAACCCTTTTCCCTCAGTATCCCATCCATCCAAAGCCGCGATTGCTTAGATAACGACGGCACTGGATCTTTGGCATAGTCGATCACATATCCATACCCTGCTCGCTCGTACACTTGACTCAACAAGGCTCGTAAATCGATAATAGGCTCTGAATCTGGCGATCGCAACGGTAAAGGAAAAGTTGGGATTGCATCTGGCAAATCAAAGGAATACAGTGAGGCACGGGGACGAGACTCGCTGCGGCTAACCAAGATGCGATAATCACTAGTACTGCTATTCCCTAACACTGGCATTGCCTCTCCCCCTCGCAACAAATCAATCTCCACAAAATGGCTGCA
>JAAHHL010001829.1 GCA_010672185.1 Caldora sp. SIO3E6
TCCCTCACATTTGGAATTTAACCAGGTGTTCCCCTACGATGGTGCAAGGTTTTTGAGCCCATCGATGCCAAAACCTTGGACTTGTTTGGCTTGCTCTCATGATTAAAATCCTTGTCTGGTATGGCTTACACACTTATGCAGCAGACCCTAGTTAGGGTCTGCTGAATAAGTCAGCCAAAAATAACTGATTGATTATTTAGTTATTTAAGCTAAGAGTAAAGATAACTGTTTATTGTTAACAATTACCCCAATTATAACCTTTAATAATAATTGACTCGGCACAAAGCTATGCTGAGGTTGAAAACACAAAAAAAGACAAAAAACCTGCCGCAGCAGGGCCGACAGATTCATCACTAAAAAAGTAATAGCAATCGCTGTTGAGGAAGTATGAGGCAGTTTAGCCATCACTCTATTTAGGCCAAATTTTCGCTTAGCAATTCCAAATTTTCCTTCAATAGTATTACGAATTTTTTCATCTTCTAAGGCTTGCTTTTTCTTTGATAGACTGACATTAGCTGGTGGTCTTCCTAGGGGAGGTCCACTCATTCTTATCCCTCTCTCTTTACAAAATGCTCGGTTCTCTCTGGTGCGATAAATTCTATCTACATGCACTGATTCTGGATACACTCCTGTGTAAAGTTTATAGGCTTCTATTTGTGCTTTTAAATCTACTGATTCATTAAAGTTATCCCAGTTTATACGGTGTAAAAATACATATCCATCAAGACAAACTACCGATAGTTTCGCTCCAAATTCTACCGGTGTTCCTGCCTTCCCTCTCACTATTGGACGAATATGAGGTTGGCTTATACTTACTATTCTATCTTCAATTCTTTGGGTTTTCTTCTCATACATCCATTTTTGCTGACGATAGACTTCGGCAATCACGAGTAAACTTTTATATTGATAAGAACTCAACACCTCAAGCGACGCTCCCACTTGGGTTAGCTGCTCGATGTGGTCGATATTTCTTTTTATATATTGCAGTTGTTTCTTTATTGCTTTCCTTCTTTCTTTAGTTCTTGGTCTTCTTTTTTTTGCTACTTTTAAGTAATTTTTCCTGGCCAGATTCCTATAGGTTTTTGGCTTTTTATTTAATTTTTTCCTTACTGCTTCGTAGAGATCGTAACATCACA
>JAAHHL010000183.1 GCA_010672185.1 Caldora sp. SIO3E6
TTATGCAGCGCAGCAGAATGAACAGCTACCGGCGGTGAAATTACTGCCTTTGATGCGCCCAGTAGAAAGTTTACTACAAAAGTGGGGAGTAGAAGCGATCGCTCCCGTTGGTGCAGAAGTTTCCTATAATCCCCAGTATCATCAACTGATTTCAGGAAATGCCCAACCTGGGGAGATGGTGAAAGTACGCTACACCGGCTATCGGCAGGGTGAAAAGCTACTCTATCGTGCCAAAGTTAGTCCGGTTTAGTTATTTGTTGTTTGTTGTTTGTTGTTTGTTGTTTGTTGTTTGTCATTTGTTGTTTGGGAATTGGGAATTAGTGAGTGCTAATATCTCCCTTGTCTCCCTTGTCTCCCTTGTCTCCCTTGTCTCCCTTGTCTCCCTTGTCTCCCTTATCTCTCCCAGCTTCCCACACCCCACACCCTAAACTCCAGCATGACCTAATGCCAAACCAGCAACGAGCATTCCCAACACCAAAAAGGGTTGAGCGCTGGCTTGGTACTTCACGTCATTTTTCAGGGGATCTCGCAGAAAGTACATATCTTGGAAAGTAATTTGGGGAATGATCAATAGCAGTAAAATAGTGGCATATAGATTCTGGTGGATACTGATTAAGTAACCGGCAATCCCTGCTTGAAACAGATCAATCATCAGTACACAAATCCAAGCCGCTGTACCAACCCCAAACATGACTGGCAGTGATTTTAGACCGAGTTGGCGATCGCCTTCTACACTTTTGAAGTCGTTGACTACAGCAATTCCTAATCCTGCTAGACTATAGAACAGAGTCAGAATTACAATTGTCCAGTTGAGATGACCAAACAGAGCATGGCCCGCCCACCAAGGGAGAGCAATGTAACTCGAACCAAGGGCATAGTTACCTAACCAACCGTTCTGTTTCAGCTTGAGGGGAGGAGCCGAGTAGATGTAAGCAAGGAAAGCTCCCCCTAAAGTAAGACAGATCATCGAGGGAAATTCATGACCTGCCCAGAAATCTAACAAACCAGCAATGGCAATACCCGCCAATAGTAGCACCACAATTTGGGTCACCACTTGTGGGATAGAAATAGCACCAGAAGGGATAGGACGATAAGGTTCATTGATGGCATCGATTTCGCGATCGTAGAAATCATTCATGGTTTGGGTATAACCCGCCATCAGGGGACCTGAAAGCAACATGCAGGTTACTGCTTTGAGAATATCTCCTAGTGTCCAGTGGAAGCCACCAGCAGAAGCTGCACCACAGATGACCCCCCACATCAGGGGAATCCAGGTAATTGGCTTCATCAACTGGAGGCGAATTTTCCAAATAGAGGTTTCACCAGCAGCGGCACCTTTCATGCCTAATATTTGTCTGGTTTTAGCGCTGCGTTCAGTTGGATTGTCATTTGTCATGGTTATTAGTCCTTAGTCATTTGTCATTGGTCATTTGTCATTTGAGGACTATTTTTAACTATCGAGAAACACATGTAGCCTCAAGGGGTTGGGCGAAGCATTTGGATTGATATATTTGGGTCTATGTGCTTAAATTGTCGCCCAAATGCTTCGCCCCTACTGCCCTTCCCTTGCTCTTAAGAAATTAAAAACTTACTATCAGATACTGGTCTTGAAATTTGGCTCCTTTAACTGATTGACCACTCAGCTGTGGGGGTAGTATGATGTTACGTCGCTGGTCACCAGCTTCAACCGTAACTTCTGGGCCATACTGGGTGAGTTTGACCTGCTTTTTGCTAAAACCGGGCAAAAATAATCGTACTTGACGAGAAGCAATATCTATGGTAATGGGTCTAGGTGCTTTAGCTGCCTGTTGGAAATCTGGCAGAGCTGATTTCAGGGGTTGCCAGTCATCGGCGGATGATTGGGTTGGCAGAGCACTCACCTCAAGAGGTGCAAATTCTGCTGCCAAGGTTTCTGTCGTACTACTTTGGTTAAGTAGGACACCGCCAACAGTAAGACCAACCTGTTGAGCACCTCCCCAAAAGTATTTAGCAGTGGCAATGGCAGCAGGATCGGCATTGGTTACCAAATAAGATGCCACGCGGCTGGGGTCAGCAACAGCAGATTTCCCCTGTTCCAGCATTTGAGTTGACTGATTGGTTGGTTGTTGAGCCAACTCATCAGCAGTCCAGGAGACATTGAAAATCGCACCAGTGATTGGCTGGATAAACGGAGAGAGAGCCTTGCCCAAGTCAGATTCTGCCATTACCTGGCGAAACCGGCGAAAATACCAGCTCAGGATTTCTGGCATCCCCAACATGCGCAGAGTATCCTGACTACTGTTGCCGTCATAGATAATCACATCATACTTATTGATCTGTTCGTACTCCCGAATGGAATTGAGGGCCAGAGCACTGTCCATTCCCGGTAAAATGCTCAGTTCTTGACCATAGACATTTTTTAAGGTAGGCGATCGCAAATATTGTGCCTCTAGCTGTTTGACCTCTTCCCAACTGCGCTCCAAGAGGACTGTAGTCTCTAGCTGCACCGCTTGGAAGTTAGGTTCAATGCTTTGCGGCTCACCACTAAGAGAAGCCCCCAAGAGTATACTGAGGGCTGGTCCTGAATCTTGTCCTACTAGTAGAACTCGTTGACCGAGACTTGACAGCTGCTTGGCTGCTGCGATCGCTATCGTAGTGCGACCGGTGCCGCCTTTGCCTAAAAAAGTAATAATAAAGGCCATGTTATTGCCTGTTGCCTCGATACTCTATAACTTCTACTCTGCAAGTTTTAGTTCATCTTCAAAAAACCAAGTGCTAGAGTTGTCCTCAAACTCGACAACAGCCCCAACTCCACTACCATCAGTCATTTTGTAGTCTTTGATTGTGCCTACTTTCCCTAGCTTGCCAGCAAGATCGGAGGAGACCCGGTCTCTAAGACGGCAGACTTTTACTTTTTGCCCGATTTCCATTCCAACTTAATAATTCGATAAACCACCCCTCAGTTTAGCGGAATCCGGGACTTACTTGTCATTTGTCATTTGTCATTTGTCATTGGTTGTTGGTTATTGGTTGTTTGTTGTTGGTTGTTTTGCCTCGCTTTGCTAACCATGATCCGCATTGGGAATTGGGAATTGGGAATTGGGAATTGGGAATTGGTAAATATCTCCTTTGTCTCCCGTGTCTTCCGTGTCTTCCGTGTCTCCCCTGTCTCCTTTATCTCCCATGTCCCCGCGTCCCCGCGTCCCCGCGTCCCCACGTCCCCACGTCCCCACGTCCCCGCGTCCCCGCGTCCCCACCTTGCCACAAGGTAGTATGGAAAGAACATTATCTGTCTCATCAACTTTCCTATTAATTGGGTAAGCTGGTGAAATTGTGTGAGTGAGTGTGTGTAAATCAATGATTGAAGTTGTCAGTAAGGCTGGCAAAGTCAGACGCTGGCTACCGCTGGATGAGCAGTGGTGGGCAAAGTTTGATTTGCTGAGAACTTTGGTGCGGCGTGATTTAGAAGCCCGATACAAGGGTTCCGTGTTGGGAAATTTGTGGCCCTTAGTGAATCAGCTTTCGCAGCTGCTGATTTACACTTATGTTTTCTCAGTTGTACTGAAAGTCAAACTGAGCTTGAAAGGAATTCCCTCAGATGACAGCATTACTTTTGGACTATGGTTGTTTGCCGGATTACTTCCCTGGATTGCTTTTACCGGGGGACTAACTAGAGCCGCTACTTCAGTGGTGACTCAACCGAATTTGGTGAAGAAGGTGGTTTTTCCCCTGGTATTGTTACCCCTAGTACCAGTGTTATCAACTTTTATTGAAAGTGCATTTGGTTTAGGAGCGTTGATTGTTTTGGTTGCAGTATCAGCGGGGAAATTGCACACTACCTTAGCGCTGTTGCCCTTAATTTGGTTGACACAGTTACTATTGACTGCGGGATTAGGGTATTTAGCTGCAGGATTAACAGTTTTTTTACGAGATGTGCCCCAAACCTTAGGAGTAGTTTTGAATCTTTGGTTTTATTTAACACCAATTGTTTATCCTGCTTCTGTGATTCCGGAGCGGTTTCGGGATTGGGTATTTTGGCTCAATCCCCTAGCCGCGATCGCAGAAGTATATCGAGATTTGGTGCTAGTAGGAACTGTGGAACATTGGGTAGAATGGGGAATAGCTTTAGCTGTTTCTTTGGTAGTATTGAGTCTAGGACTTTGGTGCTATCGGCGTTTGCGTCCAGCTTTTGCTGATTTACTTTAGAATATCTCGGCAGAAGGCTCCGAGACAGGAGGCAGGAGGCAGAAGGCAGGAGGCAGGAGGCAGAAGGCAGAAGGCAGAAGGCAGAAGGCAGGAGGCAGTCCTGATGAAAAAATTTTTTTCACCACCATTCATGAAAATCCCTCTCTCCGCGTCTCCGCGTCTCCGCGTCCCCGCGTCCCCGCGTCTGTTTTTTTGTTTCCCCAACCATTTTTTCGCTCACCTAGGAGGAGCTAAGGTAAGCTGACTTGTTTCTTGTCTTCCAATTATTAATTATTAATTATTAATTATTAATTATTAATTCAGAACCTACTCCTCGCTGTTTAAGAAGTAATTGGAAAAATAGTCTCGATATAACTTACAGCTAACCCTAGCCTGATTGTTTTCTAAATCTACTAGTCCCAAACTTTTTAATTTAAACGCTATCTCTTGCTCTAATGACAAGGAAGTATTTGATTTGATCAGTTGCTGGAAAGCGACCGCTAAGTCAGTATTTTTTTGCAGATACCATAGCTGCTGATGGAGATGTTGCTTCAAAATGCCTGTATCTGTTGCTGCATCTGGTAGTAATTGTTTTAAAGGAAGATTATGACGTACACTTTGATACAGTGCAAGTCGAACTAAGTAAGGAAATCCTCGGGTTAGTTCCATTAACTGTTCAAGTTCAGAGGCGGTTAACTTAAGCTTATGAAGCTGTGCTAACGTCTCTACTTCTTGCTTGGTAAAGAGAGGTAACTCAACTGCTAGTCCGACATTCAGAGGTGATTGATTAGTTTTTAAGGGGATATAAACATCAGTAGAATGAGCAATAACGAGTCGCAATTGTTGCCAAAGAGCAATATCCTTCGTTCTCTCATACCAATGGCGCAGTAGGGAAAGAAAATCACGAGTCAGATTGGGGTAGGCAAACAACTGATTAATTTCATCTAAGGCGAGGATCAGGGGACTGGAAATATTTCTCAGTAAATACTCTTGAAAATAATAGGTACAATTAACTAAACTGCCTATATCTTCATCCCAGTAATTATCCAGCTGAGATGTGAGTTCTAACTGTTGAGTTACATTAGCACACAGCCAGCGCAAGAATCTTTCTGTTGAAGTTAACAGTTTACTTTCAACTTGATCTAAACTTAAGCGCAGGGTATGATAACCTTTGGTATTACCATAGGCGATAATTCTGGCTAGTAAGGAAGTTTTGCCCATTTTTCTAGGAGCTTTGATGCGCAGAAAAGCCCCTGGACGCACAATTTCCTGGTAACAAGTTTGTTCAAGTGACCTTCTGCCAATATAGAAAGGAGAAGCAAGGGGAACTTGTCCTTCTGGAGATTCTATGGTTATTTGGGAAAGTTGCAGAAGCCCCGAAGCTGTTTGATTAGCAGAAGTTTCTAGCTGTAATTCTAGCTTAATCCGACAATTATTGCGATTGATTTTTTTACCCAAAGCTTGGGAAAGAAGTTTCCATAATTTAGGAGCAACTAAGTGTTTGATATAAGTTTCTGAGTAGTTGTTTTCGTGAGCAATTTGGGTATAATTTTTTTTTGTCTCACTGATAGATTCTCGCAAAACTATTTTTTGGATAGGACTCAGAGAGTTTTCCGTCCGAGCGATAATTAGTTGTTCCGCAAATGTGACAAGTTCTTCGAGCCTATTCATGAACTGGAGACATTAACCTTTTGAGCTCCCTATGGTTAAGATTAACATATCTTGATACTCCTTCCGGTGTGCATTAGGCTGGGTGTGGGGTATTGGCTGTCGGCTATCGCTTGGGGTATAGGTGTCGGCAGTGAGGAAAAATGAGTGCAGGTTGAGGATACCTGCTGAGGCTAGTACCGCTGCGCGGAATTAAGAATTAAGAATGCTTATAGGGTAAGGATTCTATCGACTCAAACTGGTGGGTTATTTCCGTCACGCTGCACTAGTGCTTTGAAGGCAGTCCCAATGAAAAATTTTCACCACCAGATAATGAAAGTAGATTCTTCGCTGTTGCCTACTTTCAAATCAGACTCCCATGAACTTTCACCTCACAACTTAAGATGAAAATCTCTCTTTCTCCGCGTCCGATGCGTCCCCGTGTCTGGTGCGTCTATTTTCAGATTAGGAGGCTCCGAGGGAAGAAAAATTGTAGAGTAAGCTAGCCAATCCAGATTTGGTTTCAAGTTATTATTATCTTATTAATTTTATGGCTTGACAAAACACCTGTTTTTTGCAGTGATATTAATTGTCTGCTAGTAAGATATTAACTTTATTAATTGACAGCATCATTTGTAAGTGAAACAATAAGGTGTTTAAGATAAAACATTTGTTTCAAATTGGCTCTTATGAGTCATGGGAGAAAAATAATAATTTACAGTTGCTGGCTGGATGAGTTATGGATTTTCACTTAGATAGCTTATTAAATCTACCCAATGTAACAGTTTTTACTCACAGACAAAAATCAGACCATATTATTCTACAACTAGAATTATTAAATGATGGAATTTTTTGTCCCTATTGTCAAACATACAGTGATGGAGTCAATCAAATTAGACCAATTTTAGTCAGAGATTTATCCATTTCTGGACAATCAATTTACCTACAAGTTCCCCGTCGCCAATTTTACTGTAAGACCTGTAGAAGGTATTCAACAGAGTCTTTAGTTTGGATGGACATGAAGCGTAACTATACCCTCAGATATGAAGAGTATATTTATGAACAAGTCCAAGAACTAACGATAGAAAAAGTCAGTTTCAAGGAAAGCTTAAGCATCGCAGCCATAGAAATCATTTTGCGCCGAGTTAGGCAAAGAAAAGCAAAATTGGGTAAAGCTACAAAGCTTAAGTCTTACATACAGACAGTGGTTAGTATATAGCTTACAGACCTTTGGGGACAGAAAACCCAGAATGTCTCGTCGAGAAGCTTAACAAAAAGTTTGACCTCTACTGACATTACTTAACACCTGTTAAAAACTTCCTTACTTGTTCCAGGTAAAGCGTTGGTTGCTCTAACATGGGAAAGTGAGCCGTATTAGCAATCTCGAGATATTCTACTTTGTCATTGAGCCTTGCAGCATTACGACCTAGTTCTGCAGGAATAATTTGGTCATATTCACCAGAAACTAGTAATGTGGGCACTGTTAATTGAGCAAACTCTTGGGGCATCACTTCCGCAGCATACTTACTAACCGCTGTTAGCATTGTCCCGATAGCAGCTGCTTGATCCGCAAGCAGGTAATCTTCCAAAAAGGTTCGACTGACAGCTCTAGGTAAAGGACGGTGCAAAAATCTCTGCATAAACATTGTACTGGCTAAAGGAATGTTCATTAACCACTGGGGACGGAATTTAACCACGTAGCCACCAAATTTGTGGAATGCAGCAAAAGATTTTTCTTCGTATTCAAAAATGCCACTGCAAGTAAAAATTGCCTGTTCGACTCTTTCTGGATAACGGTTGACAAACATGCAGGCAGCAGATGCTCCTAAAGAGTGAGCATTGATATAGACACGATTAAGTCCTAGAGTTTCTAACAATACTGCCAAGTCTTCGGCATATTCTTCCATCTCGTAAGATAATTCTAGGGGTTCTTGGGGTAACTTGGAGCGACCAAATCCCCGCAAATCATAGAGTAGGCAGTCAAATGAATCACTAAGGGCATCAGCAGTACCTTCCCAATAGCGAGTTGAACCCCCCCAACCATGGACAAAAACCATAACTGGTTTATCGGCATCTGATGTTGACTTTTTAATCCATTTATAGTAATGTTCAACACCCCGAACTTGAATGTAAGGCATTTAATTTATTTTGTTATTGGTTATTGGTTATTTTACATTTGTCGGTAGCGTGACATCACGAAAACTGTGCAATAGTTATATTCCAATTTTGCAGAAAATTGTCCCTAACTCGAAAAATTAGACTGAATTGACTAGTCAGAGCGTCTTATACTTAGAAAAGCCAAAGACAGAACTAGAAAATTTAATGATTAGTAAAAAAAGCCAAGCCAATAACCGATGGGAAATGCTGAAAAATAGAGTACCAGTATGGCAGTGGGTAACAAAAATCTTCAACAAAGGGATCGGTACAGATGAAGGTGACACATCCTCAAAGTCAGGACTTTTGTTGCAGAAGTGGCAAAACTGGAGCAAAAACATTGTCTATGAGTCCAATGAACCTTACTACTTTATGCCACAAAACGATACAGAATTGAGGGAAGCGCTTCAACAAGCAAGACAAGCAAAGGAATACTCTCCAAATCTAACTGTCCGTGTTTCAGGACAGCGCCACTCGCAGCCGCCACTGGTTATCCACGACAACCGAGATGTGGAGGACAAGTTGGATATGGAGAAGAATCCCCCAGTTTTCTTAGTGGATATGTCCTGCTATGCCGATGATGCTACTGGGGGGGAGCGCCTGCTTGTTGATCCAGGCAATCCAAATCGGGTCATAATGAACTCCGGCGTGCGCGAGGATGAATTAGAAAACTTCCTGAAGAAAAATGACTTGATGATGAAGACGGTGACAGCAGGAGGCTCCTTTAGCCTTGGCGGGATAACTGCTGTAGACGCCCACGGCGCTACTGTAGAGGAGGGAATCTTCGCTGAGACAGTGTATTCATTCACAATTATGAACGCCAATGGGGAGGAAATAACGATAGATGAAGATACACAAATCAGAGATATATTACCAAAATGTGCACGATTAGGAGATAATTGGTCACCCATACAGTTTGCTCGCGTCTCTTTGGGTGGGCTTGGGATAGTGACATCAATCAAGCTGAATGTTCAACCGCGTCCGTATCAAGAAACGCTGCTGGGAGGAACGGAGTGGTTTCAATATTGTGATGAACCAAGCGAACAAGATTACTTTGTCAACAATACCTTAAGATTGTTGATGGGTGAACCGGGGGAAGAAGATGGTCATGAACGCTTGGAGGTATTTTTCAATCCCTACAAAGAAATGAGAAGCAACGAAGGTTTTCTCGCACTTTTCTGGGATGTTCAAGAAGATCCAGATAGCAAGACAGATAACACAGAAGCTGAGGATGTGGATGTATGCGGGGATGCCAATAGTGGGGAAGGGCAGTATGGAAGCCCAATTCTACCTTATGGTTTTGTACAGAGTATAGGATGGCAAGCCCAATTCCCAGAAGGTCAGACATTGCGGACAGCAATGATGAGTATATTTATGACAGCGATCGAAATACTCGTGGGAACGAAGAACGAAGAGCACCTAGAGCTATGGTATACCATACATGTGCCCCCTGTCATCTTCATGTCCTATTTTATTCCATTGTCGGACATCGGACCAACTGGGCTAGGTGAAGCCTGGGAAGCATTGAATGTGGTAGCAGAAAAGGTAAGAGGAGAAGAACAACATTTCTACATCACCGGACCCATG
>JAAHHL010001830.1 GCA_010672185.1 Caldora sp. SIO3E6
TTAGATGACTCACTCAAAGTCGCAAATTCAAGATTCGTGCCTCTAGTGCATCATTAGAGCCTGTTGTTGATTTCTAGGTGAAGTGAATGAGAAAACAAGTATCAGAACTACTTAAAGGATTTCTAGGGCATATGATGACAGCAGCAAAGCCATACTGGTTACTAGCCTTTGAGGGGGACTCTGGGTTACTATCCTTTGAGGGGGACTCTGGGCTATAGTAGGCACTTCCAATCAGTACTGAGATCTTGCACGCCTGTCGAAAATCTACCGGTGAAGTTAGGAAACAGGGAATAGGGAACTTCGGAACAGTGTTCAGATTTGACGGTTTGGTGTACTGAAATTGATTGTTCCCACTGGCGTTATTAAGTATGTTTGTACTGGTGCAAGATGTGAGTAGTACACACACAAATCTGTAATTAAGGAGCGGGTGTGTCTACCGATTTCTTCGGAGCATTGCTCTTTCCCAAGTTATACCATCCAACTGCGAGAGCCCTTCGACAGCTTGAAGACATGCTTATTAATTAAAAAGAACTTGAAGCGATGAAGAAACCCAGGAGGAATCCCAGAATAGTTGAGAAAGAAACTGAACCACCTCCTAGTTCATAGGCTTCCGGCATCATCGTACTAGCCAACATTGCCAGAATTGCCCCACCAGCTACAGCTTGAGCTAAGCCGACAAATAACTCAGATGTATTATTTTTTAAAGAGTAGCCAACCGCAGCACACAAACCACACAACACCACAACTCCAATCCACAAACCTAGAATTTGTATGGTTTTAGTTCCTGCTTGCTTCATGCCAACTGCACTGGATAAAGCTTCTGGGAAATTGGAAATAAAGACAGCCAGCAGAAATGACCAACTGAAATGACTCTCCCCCACATTCATCCCAATCACCACTGATTCAGGAATATTATCAATTAAAGTACCAACGACAATTGCCAAAGGAGCAGAACGTTGGAGCAATCCTTCTAGTGTAGTAGAATCTTCCCTCAGCAACAGGTCTAACTCCACCTGATCGATCAAACTTTGCCGCCAACGGTCTAAATTATGTTCTACGGCAACCCTGGAGTCAGTAGCAAGTCGCAGTCGCCTAGCTAAAGAACGACTGATTGCCCAAGCCATATGAGGAGAT
>JAAHHL010001831.1 GCA_010672185.1 Caldora sp. SIO3E6
CTGCTCCCTTGACAACGGCATTTTTGCCTTAACTTGTCACCAATGGGGTGTAGGGTATAGGGAAAAATTCCAGGGGCTTTACCACATGGGTAAGGACAGTTGAATTAGTAAAGATCAATAAATAAAGGAGGGGCAACCTTCATGTCACTCCTCCTTTCAACTGCTATGTAGATAATAGAGATATCTAGCGGATGTATTCTTTAAGAATACTATTACGATTAGGGTGGCGCAGTTTACGGAGAGCTTTGGCTTCTATTTGCCGAATTCGTTCACGAGTGACATTAAAGATTTGACCAATTTCTTCTAGGGTTTTCATTCGTCCATCATCTAACCCATAGCGTAACCGAAGCACGTCCCGTTCACGAGGGCTGAGGGTATCAAGAACGCTTTCGAGGTCTTCCCGCAGCAGATTTTTAGAAACTTGATCTTCTGGAGTTTCTCCATCAGCTTCAATGAAGTCTCCTAGTCGAGAGTCTTCCTCTTTACCAATTGGTGTTTCTAGGGAGATAGGTAGTTGAGCAGATTTGGCAATGAATCGCAGCTTCTCGATGGTCATTTCCATACGATCAGCAATTTCCTCTTCTGTTGGTTTACGACCCATTTCCTGGGAAAGTATTTTGGTGGTTTTTTTAATCCGCGAGATCGTTTCATAGAGGTGAACCGGTAAGCGGATGGTGCGGGACTGATCAGCGATCGCCCGAGTAATTGCTTGCCGAATCCACCAAGTAGCATAGGTAGAAAACTTATAACCTTTTTCATGATCAAACTTTTCTGCTGCTCGGATCAGCCCCAAAGAGCCTTCTTGAATCAGATCTTGAAATGAAAGTCCCCGATTCATATATTTCTTGGCAATTGAAACTACCAGACGCAGGTTTGACTGCACCATTTTGTCTTTAGCCCTCCGCCCCAGGTAAAGACGATGCTGAAATGCTGGCAGTGGCATATTAACTTCCACTGCCCATTCACTGTCATAGGGCTCCCGGTCTAACTGCTCACCTAAGCGCTCCCGTACTCGCTCTAATTCCAACAAATCAGCAATTTTGCGAGCAAGTTCAATTTCCTCATCTGCCCGTAAGAGGCGGATTCTTCCAATTTCTTGGAGGTAGAGTCGAATTGAATCTTCTGTATAGTGC
>JAAHHL010001832.1 GCA_010672185.1 Caldora sp. SIO3E6
TCCGACCCCCTCTGCTCCTCCGCTCCTCCGCTCCTCCGCTCCTCCGCTCCTCCGCTCCTCTGCTCCTCTGCTCCTCCGCTCCTCCGCACCTCCGCTCCTCTGCTCCTCCGCTCCCTTGACAACGACATCTTTACCTTAACTTGTCACCAATGGGTATTAGGTGGTAGGTGCTATATCACGTCTGCCTAATCACTTACGATAAAAACTTCGACCCGTCTCCGTGTGTGTCTCCGCGTCCCCGCGTCCCCGCGTCTCCGCGTCTATTTTCAGTCCCAATGAAAAAATGTCACCACCAGGTTATGAAAATAAATTCTTCCTTTTTCATCAGATGAATCACCCTATGAAAATCTTCTCATACAAGATTCATGCCCTGCTCATACAGTAACCGCAATATAGTTGTTATAGCGTTAGTGCTGAGATGCACTTAAGGTTTGGGGGAGAGGATGCTTACCCCAACTTTTTTTTTGTAATCTTATTTCCAATGAGTAATTAGCATTCAGCTGTCAGCTGTCAGCTGTCAGCCAAAAAGTGATAGTTGGTTATGTTAGTTTTTAACTTTGGGATGCTCCCGATTATTTAACCAAACCAAAGAAAGCTTCAGAACTCTGGTGACCACAAATCAGTTACTGCTACCTCCCAACCTGGTAACAAATCAGGAACACTCAGAACATCACCATCGCTCAAAATAACCACTTCCTCACCGGGGCGATAAATTTCAACTCTATGCTTCTCTGGGTTAATCAAAATACCTACTTTTGTTCCCTGGGATAAGAAGTTCTGTATCTTGTCCCTGAGAGATTTGAGAGTATCAGAGGGGGACTTCACCTCGATCATCAAATCAGGAGCTAATTCTGCAAAGGAAAGAGGGCTAATTTTCATTCGCTCTGCTAATACGAAGGAAACATCAGGTGCTTTCACATCTGAGTTAGGAAGCTCAAAGCCTGCACTTGAACCCGTTACCCTTCCTAATTTACGAGGTCTAACCCAGTTGCGTAATAGAGCACCAACTTCTAGCGCTACCTCATCTGATTGATACCCTGATGGACTCATGATAATAATGCTGTTGTCTACTAACTCCATACGATAGTCAGGATGCTCTGCTTGGAGTTTCTCTAAATCTTTACGTGTCAGA
>JAAHHL010001833.1 GCA_010672185.1 Caldora sp. SIO3E6
TTTCTTGCTACCTACCGGATACTCCCGGAAAATCACCCTCTCCGAAAGTTACTGCTGCCTCATTTCGAGGGAACCCTGCTGATTAACTGGGGTGCGCAGAAGAGTCTGATGGGTCGTAACGGTGGTGTGGATAAAATACTCGCATCGACGATCAATACTTCTTGCGTGGTGGCAACCAAAGGAGCCCAAGACTATCTGTTCGATTTTAATGGCTCAATGCTTAAAAAGACCTTGCAAAATCGGCGCGTGGACGATTGCGAAAAACTACCATATTACCCGTATCGAGATGATGCCCTCCAAGTATGGGAAGCAATTCAAACTTGGGTAAAGGGGTATCTCCAAGAACACTATACAGATGACACTAAGGTACAAAGTGACGAAGCTTTGCAAGACTGGGTAAAGGAGTTACTTTCTCATGAGGGTGGACGGCTGAAACGCTTTGGAGAAGATGGTGAAATCCGCACTTTAGATTATCTGATTGAGGCCACCACAATGATTATCTTTACTGCTAGTGCTCAACACGCAGCAGTAAATTTCCCCCAAAGTAAGATTATGAGTTATACTCCAGCAATGCCAGGAGCCGGTTATGCCCCAGCACCAAAAACTACTGTAGGTAGTGGTGACGATAAAGCTTTGCTCCAATTGCTTCCCCCCCTAGATATTGCGCGATCGCAACTAAATTTAGGCTATATATTAGGGTCAGTTTACTATACCCAACTCGGATACTATCCCATGGAGTTTGAGGAAACATTAAGTAATGAACAACAACAAGCACTGGATCAGTTCAAACATGAGCTCCACGAAATTGAACAGGGGATTAAGAAACGCAATAAAGATCATCATAATTTTCCTTATGAATACCTGATGCCTTCCCAAATTCCTCAGAGCATTAATATCTAACTTGCAAGTTTTTACGGACGCGGGGACGCGGGGAAAAGGAGACGCGGAGAGGGATGAGGTGATTTTTATAGCTTAAGTGTTCAAAAAATCATAAGTTCTCCCTTGTATCTCTATCTCCCCATACTCCCCACACTCCCCGCACCTTTTTTCGCTCACCCCCTTACCCCTTACCTGCATTGAGAATTTGTGCAGCTGTTAGATTTAGATTGGGGAAAGTGGGAGAAGCGATA
>JAAHHL010001834.1 GCA_010672185.1 Caldora sp. SIO3E6
TCTCAGATTTAATCATGATTCTTATCCAATAAAGAGTTTCACTTGCCTCTTTTAAAGCTATGGAATATTTGTTGATAAAATCTTTGGTAGATTGTGCGTATTTAGCCTCTGAACAATTTGCTCCAATTGACGTACCGCTTCTTAAAAACTGTTTTGACAAAACTTTACCAGCATCATCAAAATGCCTTTTATTTAGCTCAGAATAAGCTTTAACAACGCGGATAGCAAATTCTTCTGTTCTTTCTTGAATACTAAGATTATCGCTACTATTAATCATAACTCAAAACAAAGAATGTGCCAACACAATTGTACTCCACAATGAATAAATATGGTTTTTTTAAGTAATGAGTAATGAGTAATGAGTAATGAGTGGTGAGTGGTGAGTAGTGAGTGGTGAGTGGTGAGGAAATATTTAGGGCTTGCTGAGGAAAAGCAAGAACTTTGTTAGATAAGGGTTTCAATCCTTTTTTGACAAAATAAGTACCAGGTTTTAGCGTAATGAATGCCAAAAACCTAAAACCTTGCACTTTCACCAGGGAATCCCTAATAAACTCACCACTCATTACTTCTTACTCATTACTCATTACTTCTTACTCATTACTCACAACTCATTACTCATTACTCATTACTCATTACTCATTACTCATCCTAAATAATTCTTACGTTTTGAACATTAATCGTTGTCGAAGTTTCGAGCGATCGCGACAGTTTGAGTAAAGAGCGATAAGATTTATTAACGACTTTAGCACTGTCTCCATTGAGCATAGAAGTAATATGGGTGGTGGCACTGCCAGTACCTACCATATGGGTTCTGTATGCTGTCACACTTTGCAGCAATCCGTAGGCTGTCCTGTAAGCAGCTAAAGTGCTACTACCGAGATTGATACCCTTTTTATCCTTGAGTTCATCATCCAATTCACCTAGGAATAACATGAGACAGGTTTGGACAATTTTGGGCTGCTCATTCAATGGTTTACCCATATAGCCAAAATCTCTAATAAGAATGGCTAAAGCTTCTTCTGGTTCCAACGGAATATCAGCCAGATTGGTAAGGTTATCATTGTAGACTTGCAGCGATCGCTTGAGCTTATCCAGACTTTCTCTGACTTTCTCAGCATCTCCTACA
>JAAHHL010001835.1 GCA_010672185.1 Caldora sp. SIO3E6
TGGTGCTGGTGCCGTAGGCGATCGCACTTCTAGGTTTAGCGATCGCTTCTGGCAAATAACTTTGAAATGAGGGACTCTCTTCTAAATCCTTAAAGTACTTATATAATTCGGCATAGCATCTAACATCCTTAAGAGGGATACAAATGCGATCTACGGTATTGCAATCATCTGTAGGCATTTGGCTATCTAGATACTGAATTTCCTTAAGTGTAAGATTGGGCACTTTGATTTCATACGGTTAATCTGGTGCTGTTGCCTGAAAATTCTTAGTAAATTTACATTGTTCTGCTAAATGACGCTGACTCTGCTCAAAAAGGAGCCAGCCGATTGTTAACATACGAGAACCGTCAGCATAACGAAAATCAAACATTTGCTTATAATTAAGCTTTTTGTCTTCTGAACGTGCTGAATTGACGATACTAACAGTTTGCTCCAGTTGATTAATAATTATTCTTTTATACAGATTGGCTAGTTTCTTTCCAGTCAGATCGATCGGTTTTAGATCAATAGGGATTTTGGCTTTAGGTAGTCTTTCTTGTAACTTGTTTTCTCTAAACTTATTTATCTGTTCTCTAGTTAAACCTTCCTCTTGAGGTCGTTCTGTTTCTGCGCTCACTGTAACAATTAAAACACTTCCAGATACTAATTGGCTAATAAGAGTATCAATGTCATCTAGAATTGTTGCTTCTAATGGGCTGTCATAATCAAGCCAGACAATCGATTTCTTATGCAATTCAATTGTTGGTAGAACTTCATAAGAAGTTCCGTACTTGATTTTTATACACCCAAATGGTTTATTATATTCAAAACGCTCTTTAGCATGGTAATCTTTTTCGATACTGATCAGATCTTCAATATGTAAAGATTTGTGAAAAAGAATAAAGTCACTAAAGTAAGTTGAGCCAAAACCTACATATCTATAAGTTGTCAGTTCACCGAACGGACTTAAGCATCGCAGAGAATCGCAGATCATCTTTCTTTCAACTGCCTTTGCTGGACGAAGACGGTAATTAATTTTTGAATAGCTACCTGCCATTATACTTACCCTTCGTTATTTAAATAATAATCAAAGGTTGTTTCCCCAACCTCTTTATTTGATGAAACATTTAACAGTTTTTTGA
>JAAHHL010001836.1 GCA_010672185.1 Caldora sp. SIO3E6
TCTTGTGAGGCATGGGTTTTACGTTAAGTTGACACCAATGGCAAGCATTGCGCCCCTACGTCATGAATATTATCCCAATGTAGCCGGAATTGATATTAAATCTTTCTTTGCTGGAGATTTGGTACAATAAATCATAAGAGATATGCTTAAATTGTAATATAATTATCTTCCCCTAAAACCTAAAACCTAAAACCTAAAACCTAAAACCTAAAACCTAAAACCTAAAACCTAAAACCTAAAACCTAACACCTAACACCTAACACCTAACACCTAAAACCTAACACCTAAAACCTAACACCTAACACCTACCACCATGACCACCAAATCAACACAGATCATTCAAGTAAATCATCAACCAACTCAAGCACAGCTCAACCATTTAGGAGTATTCAGTTGGCCAACTTGGAGTAAAGAGGTGTCAAAATTTCCTTGGACTTATGATGAGCAGGAAACTTGCTATTTCCTTGAAGGGGATGTAGTGGTGATACCAGATGGTGGTGAAGCAGTTTCAATGGGTAAAGGTGATTTAGTCACATTTCCTGCTGGAATGTCTTGCACTTGGGAAATTAAGAGTGATGTGAGGAAGCATTATCAGTTTGGTTGATAAGCTAAGATGCATCTAATTTGCACCTAAATCAATCATCAGTTTCTTGTGTAACAGGCATCTTGCCTGTGATCTGTAATCAGAAACATGCAAGGTTAATGTGTGTCTGAGCATACCATAATAAGTGTCTAACGATGCAGGCAACAGAGCTGTAGGGCTGTTGCTTGCATCTATAACAAGAGTAGTGGGAGCATCCTGCTCCCTAGAAATGTGGCAAGGGAGCTGTGTCTATTGGAAGAATGGGAATTGCGATCGCCTACGAAACAGCATACAGCCTACTAGTCCGGCAAGCTTAAAATTGTGGGTTCAATACACCTCATCATGAGTTCCAATATCAATCAATTCCAAAGGATGGTGCGTTACGCGATCGCTAACAGCACCCTACTGGCGTGACCCACCTAAAATAGTGCATTAGAAACTGGTTTTGAAGTAAAAAGTAACAAGTAAAAAGTAACAAGTAAGAAAGAACTAGAAACCAAAATCTATTGCACCATTTTAGGTGGGTCAGTCCACTA
>JAAHHL010001837.1 GCA_010672185.1 Caldora sp. SIO3E6
TTAAGTTCCTTGTGAGGCATGAGTCTTGCGTTAAGTTGACACTAATGGTTGGTGTCTCTTCCCTCCTGCCTCCTGCCTCCTGCCTCCTGCCTCCTGCCTTCTTTTCTTAAACAGCAAGAATTGCTATACTCACTTGGAGTTTACATTTTGTAAACTATGACATCAATCTAGAGATGGATTTTTACAAAAAATTAAACTTTCGTATCGTAAGTCACAACTAACCTAGTCAACCCACTTTAAAATATCTCAGCTTGAAGGGGTTTATCTCTATCAATAAGCTTGGCTAAAAATAAGGATACATAGATTATGACCAATGGATTTGGGCGACGTAAGTTTCTCCTCTACAGCTCTACAGGTTTGGCAACCAGTCTGTTACTGAAAGCTTGCAGTGCTCCCTCAGATACCTCAACAGATTCTAACGGAGATACAACTGCTACTGGGGGTGGAGATAGTGGTGACACTATCAAAGTTGGTATTCTCCACTCCCTCAGCGGCACTATGGCGATTAGTGAAAAGAGTGTGGTAGATGCTGAGATGCTGGCAATTGAAGAAATCAATGAAGCTGGCGGCGTTCTCGGTAAGCAAATTGAAGTAATTCAGGAAGACGGACAATCAGATTGGCCAACTTTTGCGGAAAAAGCCAAAAAACTGATTGACCAGGATAAAGTAGTAGCAGTATTCGGCTGCTGGACTTCCGCTAGTCGCAAGGCGGTAAGACCAGTCTTTGAAGAGAAAAAACATATGCTCTGGTATCCAGTGCAATATGAAGGTCAAGAATGTGATCAAAACATCTTCTATACTGGTGCTGCACCCAACCAGCAGATTGAACCGGCAGTTGAGTGGTTGCTAGAAGAAAAGGGCAAAGAGTTTTTCTTGGTTGGCTCTGACTATGTGTTTCCCCGTACTGCTAACACGATTATTAAGGCACAGTTGGAAGAAAAAGGTGGCAAAACTGTCGGAGAAGACTATCTACCTCTAGGTAATACGGAAGTTACCCCCATCATTACTAAGATTAAAGCTGCGCTGTGTTTTGAGCGGGGAAGGGCTCTTTGCTGGATATATTATCAATGCCTATCATAAATATAATCAGCCAATAAAAACCCATCGAACATGGATAGA
>JAAHHL010001838.1 GCA_010672185.1 Caldora sp. SIO3E6
TTAGTACAAGAAGACGAACAGCAGAGGGCTATAAGGTTTATGATATCTACTTTTTCATCTGTCGTTAACAAGGTGGGTTATTTTCACCACAGTATTAGTATCATGCGATCGCTCTCATCATTTCCGCAGTTGTTTCGGGATTTAATCGCAGATGCACAAGACAGGCAAAATGCCTATTCCACAAGGGATTATCGAGATTTGATATCCGCGATCGCATTTTTGGTCATAGCTGCGATCGCTTGATCAGTTGCTTTGGGTAAATGGTAATATTTCCCACCGGCATGTTTAGCTAATTCTTTAGCAAAGCCAGTGGAAATAAACTTATTCTCTGTATCAATTACCAAAAGCTGTATTCCCAATGCCCGAATTCGACCGGCAATTTCCAGCAATTCCCCTTTAATATCCGGCTTTTCCCCTTCTGGCATTGTCTCACCGAGGGAGCGAGCTAAGGGAATATTACCCCTGCCATCGGTAATGGCGACAACTACCACTTGACCGATATCTCCCGACATCTGAGCATTCGTTCCAACTCTCACTGCCTGAGTTAAGCCATGAGCTAGGGGAGAACCACCACCGCAAGGTAAGCGCTCCAAACGTCCCCTAGCTAAGGCAATGGAACGAGTTGGGGGTAATAGTACTTCAGCTTGTTCTCCCCGAAAAGGAATTAGGGATACTTGGTCACGGTTTTGATAGGCTTCTGTCAGTAGTTGCATTACTGCCCCTTTCGCAGATTGCATTCGATTCAAGGCCATTGAACCAGAAGCATCAACGACAAATACTACCAAAGCACCGGCTTTCCTCGCCAACCGCTTGCTGCGTAAATCTCCCTGTTCAATAATTACCTTACGATGAGGCTGACGTTGTCTTCGTCCTTTCTGGTAAGGAGCCGAGGCTCTGAGGGTAGCATCTACAGCAATCCTGGTTACTGCTCCCTTGGGTAACATCGGCTTGACATAACGACCCCGATCCTCCGAGAAGATAATACTACGGGTTCCTGACTTACCTTGGCGCTTAGCCATTTGGGCAAAGTAGAGTACGCTGGGGTCAAGGAGAATACCTTCAGGGTCGAACATAAATTCTTCTGGAATGCTAGGAGGTTCCTGTTCTTTTTCTTCTTC
>JAAHHL010001839.1 GCA_010672185.1 Caldora sp. SIO3E6
TGTTAATCCACCCTATAACGTGAAAATTCCAGCGAGGGACTAACTCTATGCAAACTCAGCCTACCGTCTCTGAACATCTGTCACCTGAATTAGCACAAATCTTTTTAGAAGGATTACCCCAAACCATTCGTAATGCTCTCTTAATACGAGCAAAAACTATGAACTATCCAGTTTGGGCAGTCATTGAAATGGCGATCGCTGGCTATCTCGATTCAGAAGCCATATCTTTTGTCGATTGCAAGCCCAAGCTGGACTAATGTATATTTAATTTTTTAAAGCTTCAATAGGAGGTTTACACCTTGGAATCTTGATCATACTGGCACGAGAAAGTAACCAAGCAAGATTACAATTGAGGAAAATCTTAGCGCAACAGGAAATCAATGGCCAAAATTGTTCATGGGGAACGCATTGGTAAACTAGCCAAGGTAATCTTAGGTTGCTGTGCAATTATCTTCGATTCAACCAAACAAAAAGTATTACTGACGCGCCGTACAGATAATGGGCGTTGGTGTCTGCCCGGTGGTAGAATTGACCCAGGGGAAAGTTTTGCTGAAGCCTGTGCTAGGGAAGTTTTAGAAGAAACAGGTTTAGAGGTTCGAGTGAAACGTCTGATTGCCGTTTACAGTGACCCCAATTATATAATTGAATATGCAGACGGAGAACGTTGCCATATATTTTCCCTCAACTTTGAAGTAGAGTTGATTGGTGGCACTTTGGGTACTTCTGATGAGACTACGGCCTACGGTTATTTTTCTCAGGATGAGATGGCGGAAATTGATATTATGGAGAATCAATGGCCGCGTATCCAAGATGCTTTTGCTGGGCAAACAACGACTTTGATTAGGTGAAGTTAGGCAATCTAAAACACCTTTCAATTGGTTTACCCTAATCTCCGCTTCCCCGTGTCTCCGCATCCCCGCGTCAGTAAGTAGAGGGCGCACGTCGGTGCGCCCCTACGGCGACTGAGCAGACCCTAATTAGGGCTTGCTGAATAAGTAACAAGTAACAAGTAACAAGTAATAAGTAAGAATGAATGCAGCATTTATCCGCTGTTTTGGGCATCTGCATCCCCCAAGGTTACCCGGGTTGATGCCAGGTTTTTGAGCTAAGAGATGC
>JAAHHL010000184.1 GCA_010672185.1 Caldora sp. SIO3E6
TGAGTTTGAACTGATAGAAGTAGAAACAGCCCTAGAGCAAGCTCTCGGTAATTTGCGGGGACGCATCGGTGAGAGTGGAGCAATTATTACCCAAGATGATTTGCCAACTGTTATGGCTGACAGTACTCAGTTGATGCAGTTGTTTCAAAACCTTGTCGGTAATGCCATTAAATTCCGGAGCCAGCAACCACCAAAAATCCACATAGGAGCCAAACGGTTGGAGGATGCCTGGTTATTCTCAGTTCAGGATAACGGCATTGGCATCGATCCACAATTTGCCGATCGCATTTTTGTCATTTTTCAGCGCCTGCATACGCGGGATGAGTATCATGGTACAGGTATGGGTTTGGCCATCTGCAAAAAGATTGTAGAGTGCCACCGGGGTCGTATTTGGGTAGAGTCAGAACTTGGACAAGGTGCAACATTCTACTTTACGATTCCAGTGGGGAGACGGGAATATGAGCGTAGAAACGGAAGAAAAGCACAAAATAATCTTCTTAGTGGAGGACAATCAAGCTGATATTCGCTTGATTCAAGAAGCTCTGAAGAATAGTTCCATACCGCACCAAGTGGTGACGGTGAGGAATGGTATGGATGCGATGGCTTACTTACGCCAGGAGGGGGAGTATGTCGATGCACTCCGTCCAGACCTCATTTTGCTAGATTTGAACTTACCGAGGAAGGATGGTAGAGAGGTTCTAGCAGAAATTAAAGCTGACCCCAACCTCAAACGTATTCCGGTGGTAGTGCTGACAACTTCTAGGAATGAGGATGATATTTTTCAGAGCTATAACTTGCATGTAAATTGCTACATCACTAAATCCCGTAACCTTAGCCAACTCTTCCAAATCGTCAAGGGTATTGAAGAGTTTTGGTTAGAAACCGTTACCCTGCCGTCGGAGTGAAGGTGTGGGGAGTGTGGGGAGTGTGGGGAGTGTGGGGAGATGGGGAGATGGGGAGATGGGGAGACAAGGGAGACAAGGGAGACAAGGAAGATATTTACACTCACCAATTCTCAAATGACAAACGACAAATGACAAACAACAAATGACAAACAACAAATGACAAACAACAAATGACAAACAACAAATGACAAACAACAAATAACAAACAACAAATAACAATTCTCAATCATGCCTTTAAGCTCGGTAAAAATCTTGTTAATTGAGGACAATTTAGCAGAAGCTAGACTGCTGCAAGAAGTGCTTAAAGGCTCTACATTCAAGCAGTTTAGCTTGATGCATGTCAAGCGATTGAGGGAGGCTCTAGAGCGACTTAATCAGGATTGCTTTGATGTTATTTTATTAGATTTGAGTTTACCAGATAGCCAAGGATTGGCATCCCTGGCTCCTCTTATCAACCGCGCTCCTAGCATACCAATTGTTGTACTAACGAATACCAACGATGATGAATTGGCAATCGAAGCAGTTAGACAAGGAGCGCAAGATTATCTCGTTAAGCGTCACATCAGTAGAGAAGTATTGGTTCGCTCTGTAAGCTATGCCATTGAGCGCAAACAGACTTTGGAAGCATTACGGGAAGTCAATGAAACTTTAGAAATCCAGGTTCAGGAACAAACTGCGGAGTTAGTTAAAGCTAAAAAGCTCAATCAGCTCAAATCCGAGTTTGTTTCCATGCTCTCCCATGACTTCCGCAATCCCTTAAATACAATTCTCCTTTCTACCGGATTACTTCAAGAGACCACCTACAAATTAACCAAAGAGAAAAAACTCAATCATTTCCGGCTAATTCGCTCCGCAATCAATAATATGACTCAGTTATTAGATGAAGTTTTATTGATTGGTAAAGCTGATTCGGGTCGTCTGAAGTTTCAACCAACTCTACTAGTTTTAGAGCAATTCTGCTACCAACTGATAGAAGAGCTACAACTAACCATTAGCAAACAACATCAGTTACTGTGTACTACTCAAGGGGAACTAGGGGAAGCTCTCTGGGATAAAAGCCTAATACGACACATTTTGGGCAATTTGCTGGATAACGCGATTAAGTATTCACCAGAAGGTGGTACAGTGTGGTTTGAACTGATTTGTCAGGAACAAACCGTTACGTTTCGGATTCAAGACCAAGGGATTGGCATTCCTCCTGAATACCAAAAGCGCATATTTGATCCTTTTATTCGTGCTGACAATGTTGATGTGATTGACGGCACTGGTTTGGGTTTAGCAATGGTTAACAGATGTGTGGAGGTTCATGGTGGTCAAATTTCAGTGGAGAGTGAAGTTGGCGTAGGTACAACTTTTATTGTTACTTTACCAGTGCTTTTTAATAAGTAACAAGTAATATAACAATCATACGACTTGTGAGGTACATCTTTATCCCCCTAAATCCCCCTTGGAAAGGGGGACTTTGAGACTTAGGAGTGTACCTCATGAGTTCGAGAAACGCTATAAGTAATAAGTAATGAGTGATAAAATAACAAATGACAAATAACAAACAACAAACAACAAACGACAAACAACAAACAACCAATAACAAATGACAACATCAATTGCCCATCTAGGGCCACCAGGTACTTACACAGAGGCTGCTACCTTAGCCTACATGAACCATCTTGCCATTGAAAAGGGTAGCAATTCTTTATGTCCTTATCCGAATATTGCACAAACTGTGTATTCATTAGCCCAAGGCAAAGCTGACTTGGCAGTTGTCCCAGTGGAAAATTCTATCGAAGGTAGTGTCGCTATTACCCTCGATTTACTCTGGAAACTGGATCAGCTACAAATTCAACAGAGTCTGATTTTGCCCATTAGACATACCTTAATATCTCGGTCTTCCACTCTAGAAACCATCACCATAGTTTATTCCCATCCCCAAGCTCTGGCACAATGTCAGCAGTGGTTAGAAAGGTTTCTGCCAGGAGTAAAATTAGTGCCAACTAACTCAACAACAGAAGCGCTACATTACCTAGATGAAGATCATACTGCTGCCGCGATCGCTTCGGAAAGGGCAGCGCAACTTTACGAGTTACCGATACTAGCATCTGCTCTTAATGATTACCCCGACAACTGCACCCGATTCTTGGTTTTGGGGAAACAGCCTTCTACTGGTGGTAGTCATACTTCTTTGGCTTTCAGTACCCCTGCCAATGTACCAGGAGCTTTAGTAAAGCCGCTCCAAGTGTTTGCTGAGCGGGGGATTAATATGAGTCGTATTGAGTCTCGCCCAACTAAAAGATTGCTTGGTGAGTATCTTTTCTTTATTGATATAGAGGCTGATGCTTCTCAAGCAGCAGTAAAAACTGCTCTGGAAGAGTTAGCATCTTATACAGAAATTTTGAAAATCTTTGGCAGCTATAATGTCTTATCGGTTTAAGGCAATAGGCAACAGGCAACAGGCAACGGAAGCATTACAATTATAGCAGTTCTTGCATCGGTGAGGTACATTTTGATCCCCCTAAATCCCCCTTAGAAAGGGGGACTTTGAAGTTTAGCAATGATTTGATAACAATTCCCAATTCTAAATTCTAAATTCTAAATTCTAAATTCTAAATTCCCAATGTTTTTCAGCGTTATCATTCCTACTTATAATCGCCTACCAATTCTGGAAAAATGCCTGAGAGCTTTGGAACAGCAGCGACTCAGTGCTTATAGTGTAGTTACTGGCTATGAGGTTGTCCTGGTAGATGATGGTTCCACCGATGGTACTCTAGAATGGTTGGAAGCTCATCAAGAAGAATTTCCTCATGTGCGATCGCACTCTCAAGTTCACTTAGGTCCAGCCGCAGCTCGCAATTTGGGGGTGGAAGAAGCTCAAGGGGAAATGATCATCTTTATTGATAGCGATTTAGTGGTTACTGAGCATTTCCTTGAAGCCCATGCTGAGACTTTAGTCAAGAAAAGCAAGGAGATGGGAAGCGATCGCCTTTTTACTTACGGCTGGGTGATCAATACCAACAACTTTGATGATCCTACCAGTACACCGTACAAGGTAACTGACTTTTCTGCTGCCTATTTTGCCACAGGAAATGTCGCGATCGCGAGGAAATGGCTCCAACAGGCAGGACTTTTCGACACCCGCTTTCAACTCTACGGCTGGGAAGATTTAGAACTTGGTGTTCGACTCAAAAAATTGGGTTTGAAACTGATCAAATGCCCCGAAGCTGTGGGCTATCACTGGCATCCTCCTTTTAACCTCAAGCAAATTCCCTCGATGATTGACCGAGAAATTCAAAGGGGGCGTATGGGAGTATTATTCTATCACAAGCACCCTACCTGGGAAGTAAGGATGATGATTCAGATGACTTGGCTACACCGTCTACTCTGGGGCATCCTTTCTTTCGGGGGAAGGCTTAATGAAAGAACTATGGCTCCCTTGCTGCAATGGTTGATTAATCGAGGTAAGCCTCAGCTGGCATTGGAAATTGCTCGTATTTTTCTTAATTGGTACAACGTTAAAAGTGTTTATGCTGCGCTCCTCAAGAAGTGACAAGAAGATTAAATTGATATCTTGCACCATTCTCAACAAGCTCCAAAACCACCGTGTAATTAGGGTCTGCTGAATAAGTGTGGAAGCCATACCAGATTCGTCTTTCAATCATGCAGCAAGTCAAAAAATCCCAAGAAATTGCATCTCTTAGCTCAAAAACCTGGCATCAACCCGGGTAACCTTGGGGGATGCAGATGCCCAAAACAGCGGATAAATGCTGCATTCATTCTTACTTATTACTTGTTACTTGTTACTTGTTACTTATTCTCCCAAGCCCTAATTAATCCCACAGCTAATAGCTAAAGTCCACTCAAGTGGACTGAAATCCATGTCTAGTCGTATGCAAGATCTGATACCAAATCCGGTTACAATAGAGCCGTTTTGAGCAAACCGTGAAATCCCTGTAGGGACGTTTCATGAAACGTCTCTACAATGTGGGCATAGCGGGTATATCGATACCGGATTTGGTATGAACGTCCAACGGACGCGACGCATCCGCAATAGATGAAATAAATACATTTTTTGTGAAAATCTCAAGTCCTTGCCAGGTAAGAGTTGAAAAATGTGTTAATTAGGAGTAATACCTAAAACTAATTCAGAAACGCTATATATAAAAGTCCCCCTTTTTAAGGGGGATTTAGGGGGATCAACAATATACCGCATAGCAGATCAAATTTATGTAGAATTTAAGTATAGTTCATTGAGCTAAATTAACCAATATGGATTTTTACACCGTTGTTCTACGCCAAAGCAGAGAATATTGGGTTGCTTTATGCCTAGAGAATGGCCTTGTTGGACAAGGGGATACACAAGAACAGGCAATTACCAAGCTGAGAGAAGCAGTTCAGTCATTCCAAGAAGTTTATGCTTCTCAAGCTGATGTTTATTGTAATCCAATTTCCATCAAAGAATTACATGAATTTTTAACAGTAGAGTCAAAACAACCTGTATCAGAAGCCTACGAATTCAGAGCGGTTTATGCCTAAAAATATTCCTTCATTAAAGCCACAGCAACTAATTAAACTGTTAAAGAAAGCAGGTTGTACTTTTTATCGTGAGGGCAAAGGAGACCATAGCCTTTATAGCCGAGTGATTGAAGATAAAACGCGAGTAGTCCCAATCGATATGGGAGCCAGAGAAATGTCACCTGCTTATGTACTAAGGATTTTTCGGCAGTTTGGATTTACAGATGAGGAGATTGAAGATATTCTAAAATAGGGAAATAGCTAACGCATTCACTCTACTGTTTTAATTTAGTTGATTTTTAATACCGTTTGAAAGCTTTCTTGGTCACTATAATATTCACAAACATATATCTCCGGATCTTTTGTGGGCAAAATGACTCTTCCACATTCTACTGCTATTGATACAGGAACTGCGGGCAAAATATGTATCTTACAGTTTTTCCCATGTTTGGCTTGAATTTTATTAAGTAATTTACGATACTCATAACTAAAAATTTCAAGCTGTCTTCTTGATTTTAAAAAATGTGGTGAAGGTTCAGAGACGGTTATTTTATAAATACTGCAATCTTGGCAAAGTAAATTTTCATATTTATCTAATTCAATATAACTATCATCAAAATCAATTTTAATGGTATTGTGAAATTTGTTAAATTGAGCTTGCAAGTTTACCATAAATTAAGCATTTAACTTTTAGTGTTGCTTCTGAAAGTGCGATCGCCTCCGGTTCCAGCGAAGCTGATTGCAGAATATGTAGAGTGGAAAAATAGATATTTTCAGCAATTGGTTGCGTTAACTTGGGGACGGTGTTGGGCGGGTTTTGATCGGGATATTCGGGTAAAATAGCCCAGGTTGTCGCTAAACCCGCCCCTACAATATGTGCGATAAAATGCACACCTAACACCTTATTCTTCCTCAGTTTCCTCTTCCGTACTTTCAGCTTCAGTATCAGTTTCCGGTTCCTCTAACTCCAGAGTTTCAGGAACTTCACTCTGCTGTTGCGGTTCCTGAGTTTCTACTTCCGGTTCCCTCTTTGGTGCTGGACTACTGGTTATAGGTGGTGCTGGCTGTACTCTAGGACTTGGAGCAGGTGGAGGTGGTGTTGGCTGTACTCTAGGACGTGGAGCAGGTGGAGGTGGTGTTGGCTGTACTCTAGGACGTGGAGCAGGTGGAGGTGGTGGCGGTGGTGGCGGCGGTGGTGCTAAAATCTTTTGCCAGGTCTGAATTTGTGACTGTGCCGATTGATAAGCTTCCGTACCAGAAGGAACCATTTTCGCGATCGCAATTGCTTGGTTTAAATTAGATGAGGATTGCCGATTAGCCATTCCTAATATTTGACGGCTCCAGCGATTGACAGCAATCCTGGCATCCCCCCGGGAAGTTGATGAGCCGGGGACTTGCCTTGCTAATCTAATTGCCGTGGCAAGAGATTGGGGATTTCCTGGTTTAGCTGCACCGTAAGCTTCCTGTAAACGCTGCTTGCCTAGGAGTTCCGTTTGCCAGGTGCTGATTTTTCTTTGTGCCTCATTGTAGAGGGGAATTCCTTGCCTAACCTTTCGAGCAGCAGTAACTGCCGCAGGCAGATTCCCTGAGGCAGCATAAGCATCGGCATTATCCAATAAAGGTTTATCTTGCAAACGCTGGATGTCGCCTCTCCACTGCCTAATTTTTCCTTGTGCTTCCGAATAAAGTGCTCTGCCAGGGTCAATGCGACTAGCTTCTCTAATAGCCTCTTGCAAGGATTGAACTCCACCAAAACTAGCGAATTTTACCGCTTCGTCAAGATAGGGTTGATCTTCCATCCTCTCAACCTTGTTTCTCCAGGTATTAATTTTGTTGCGTGCTTCCTGATAGCGAGGATTACCCTGGGGAATTTGTTGTACTTCGGCAATTGCCATTCTTAAGTCATTTGCCAAACCGGAATTAGCATAGTTGTCTGCTCTCTCCAAGCGGGTAACATCACCAATTTCTCGTTTCCAGCGGCTAATTAATTTCTGTCCTTTGTCATACAGAGGACGCTCCTCTCCCAATTTTTCTACTGTCGCGATCGCGTCTTCCAAATCTACCGCTGACCCTGATTCCGCGCGAGATACAGCATTGGCTAAGTCAAATAAGTCAGACTTTAACTCTGGCATTTTGACAATGCTGGGAAGGGCATTAGTAATATCTAAAACTCCCTGCCAGTTACCTTCATCTAACCGTTGCTTCGCCATGTCTAGCAGTTTTTTCCCAGATTTAGTAATTAAATCCTGAGCTTCTTTATAGGCGTAGCTGCTAGGAGGAATTTGCCCTGCTTGCTTAATTGCTTCTATGATATTATCTATATTCCTACTTCTACTGAGCCGGAAAGCTTTATCGAGGCGCTCACTTTCTTTGCGGGCTTTCTGAATGTTTTGAATTAATTCTTCGTACTTAACTGTTGCCCAATATTCATTTCCGATATAAGTCAAGCGCACTGCTTCTTTAAAAGCATCATTCCACTTGGTATTCCTCAATGCTTGCTCGGATTTTTGATAATGACTTTCTGCGGTTGACCAAATTGCTTGCCAGTGGTCGATGCGGTCTTCTACTAACTTATAAGCAGCTACTCCCGCAGGGATTTCTTTAGCAATCTTGATAGCTTCGCTCAGTTTACCTGTCTGGAATTCTTTTTCACCGATTTTCAGTAGATCTAGAGACCATTGTTCAATATTACGGTCAATTTCTGGTCGCAAGGGATGGTCTTCGGGCAAATTAGTTACTAGAGAAATAGCCTCTAGCAAGTCTTCCATGGTTTGCTTGTTGGCTGCAACCTGTCCACAATAAAGGCGCATTGATGCCGAAGCGGTTGGCAAAAATAACCTGGGACAGTTAGGCACCGCAGGTAATTTTAACAATGCGGCGATGGCCATCAATCCTAGACTACCGGAAAGCGCAACGATGAGTATCCCCCAAAACCTCCAGCCACGAGAAAAGGGTTTCTTGGGCTGCTGCAACTGTTCTGGGGGATGTTGAGGCTGTCCGTTACCAGGATACTGTTGATTAACTGACTTTTCTGCATTAGCATGTGGTGGCTGTTGCTGGTTAGCAGTGTTAGCAACAGGCTGAGCATCTTGTGAGTTTGAGGCAGGATAAGCTGGGGGTTGTTGGCTGTTATTTTTTGACTTTTGCCACCCATGATACTGACTCTGCCTTGAATCCTTTAAGGCAGACCAACGGTCGGAAATTTTTCGATTTCTGCTCATAACTCACACCGCGACGCCCTATGCTAAGTTAGCACAGATCAATTTATCAGTCCCTGTCATCCTACCTTTCCCAGATAAGCTGGTCAATGTCAATTTTGCTAGTTTGTGGAACAGGCATCTTGCTAGTAGACGCCACGCCGCTATATTGAGAATAGTGGCGATAACTCTCCTTGCTAATCCATCGGGGTTGGGCGTAGCATTTGGATCGGTATACCTGGATAAATGTACCTAACTTATCGCCCAAATGCTACGCCCCTACAGTCTCTCACATTTGAATATTTGTAACAAAATTCACCTTATTTCCCTCACTCCACTGCATAACTTGATTTTTGTTTCCCTATTAACACTACAGAGGGAAAAATAATTACCCCTTCTACCAAAACTCGACAACTGTAGAATCTTAGGGAAACAAGCATGAATCGTAATTTGCCCACGATTATTGATGGTACTGCTGGTGATGACATCCTGGAAGGAACTCTAGGAATCGATAAAATTCTGGGTTTCGGAGGCAATGATGAACTCCGAGGATACAAGGGACACGATTTTCTGTTTGGAGGTGCTGGTAATGATTTCCTCTATGGGGGTCTAGGACATGACTTTCTGTTGGGAGAGACGGGAAATGATCGTCTCTATGGAGATGATGGCAGCGATAACCTCGATGGCGGTGAAGGAAATGATCGTCTTTATGGGGGTAATGGCAGCGATATCCTCTTTGGCGGCGAAGGGAGAGATAACCTCTTTGGTGGTACTGGTGCAGATTACTTCGACGGTGGAGAAGGTACTGATACTGTTCACTTTACTTATGATAAGTTTGCCATCACTGCTGACTTGAGTCAAAATCGTGCCACCTACATTAATCATGCTGGAGTGGAA
>JAAHHL010001840.1 GCA_010672185.1 Caldora sp. SIO3E6
CGACCAGTGGGCGGGATGGGTCAACACCACATCCGCTGCCAATCTGTGAAGCTCCTAAGAAACCAGGCAAAAGGCAAGCTCAGGTGGTGCTCACCTTGGCAATCCCACCAGTAAAAAATTAAGATCCTTTTTGGTATATTGATTTTTGAAATTTTTAGTTGCCTAAGGGAGCTTACTTTGATAGATTAGCGTCTATTTAGAACGTAGAAGTTGAGTATATTGCATAAATCATGAAAATTGCTAAATGGTTGCAAGCTGCTGTGATCACTACGGTTTCCTGCCTCACAGTTGGTGGTTTAAGTCCAGCAAGTGCTAACGTTTTTCAGGAAAAAACTGTTGAGCAGGAAGACTTCATCGCTGTAGCAGTCGAATACCAGGACGGTGAACATAAGCTAATCATCTTAGAGCAGATTTCCGAAGAATGGGAGGCTAAGCACCGGGATTGTTGGAGAGAACAGAGTGCTCAGAATGCAAACAATCTAGTTCTGGTAAATACTCTACTCAGAACTTTTGACTTCACGGGTATTTGTCGGCGCAGCACTGACAGTAACGGCTATTCCATCCGTGTCGATAATCAAGACTTGGGCTCTGATTATTTGCTCACATTGGTTGAGCAGGAGAGTGAAATTGTGTTGGTAGCTGTCCCTCGACCCTGGGCAGGGCGTGGGCTCAAAAGTATTCCGGTTGGTCGTACCGGAGGTTACATTGATGGCAATGAGAAGATTTTTCTCGATCCCGGTTGGCGATTTGCCAAAAGGACTTATCAAGGAAGGGAATTAGGTCACATTTATCTTAGTTATGGTTCTAATTCCGCAGGAAGTGCGATAACAGAACCAATGGATGAACAACTACAACCGGTTAATGAACCAATGGATGAACCAGTAAGGGAATTTATTTATGAGCCCCAATCTGGAATCACGGCTCCTTCTCCAGAAGAAACTGAAGCTAGCAATCAAGCACCAGGTAATTCGTCTACCTCAGATCGCACAGTACCAGTATTGGCTGTGCCAGTAAGGTAATAAGTCGGATGGGGAGATGGGGAGATGGGGGGATGGGGGGACAAGGGAGATGGGGAGATGGGGAGATGGGGAGAGGGGGAGAGGGGGAGATGGGGGA
>JAAHHL010001841.1 GCA_010672185.1 Caldora sp. SIO3E6
TGAGCAGGAATTTTGCCTGTAATGATTTCACAGACCCTACAGGTACACACCTATTCCATTAGGTAAAAGGATACCAACTTTCTTACACAAAAGTCAAAGGAATAGATTTGAAAAATAGTAATGATACAAAATCCGGTATCGATATACCCGCTATGCCCACATTGTAGAGACGTTTCATGAAACGTCCCTACAGGGATTTCACGGTTTGCTCAAAACGGCTCTATTGTAACCGGATTTGGTATGAGATCCCTCTGAAAACAATCGCACTTTTGCTGAAATAGGAGAGCCGTATGCGCGATCACAAATAAAGCGTTCTGTTATGCTGTGAGCATTTCTGGTCGGGAATCGGGGTTGGCTGGCTTGAAGCGTAAAATCATCAGCTGTTCAGGAAGCAAACCCAAAGATTCATAAGTGTGTCCTTGCTGGTCACTAAATTCTATTTCAAAAGCTGCACCATCAGCTAAAATTTCAACTACAGTTCCCACTTGACCTCGCCAGAGATTTTGCTTAGGAAGGTCAACTGTTAATGCCACTACATCAAGGAGTTTAATGTTATTGGTTTTCATTTTAAAATTATTGGATAGCAACTAGTTAATCTGGGAATTTGAGAATCAACTTCGATAATCCAACTAGTACGAATAAGGGCACTTTTATTTTGCCATTTCAATGTGAAATCAAGGGTGTAACGTTGACCAAAACTGTCACATCGCCCTATCTTAGCTTGCTCGGTTTTCACAACTGCCAGTAAAATGTCCCGTAACTCAGAAGCATTCTCTGCTGTCATGCCTAACAGAGAGCGAAAAAGCCTTGCTTTATGTTTGCCAGTACTGTGTTCTAAATTGAGACAATAATCCCGCAGCTTGCGAAGATCGACAATGGCATTTTCAGCATTGGGTATCAACAGCATCGGGAATTAGATTCTACCATTTAGCTTTTATAGGCGCACACCTATACCACCATATAAAATGGTACCAACTTTCTTACACAAAAGTCAAAGGAATAGGCATAATTGGAAACCGTAGGGGCGCACCGACGTGCATTAGTGTCAACTTAACGCAAGACTCATGCCTCACAAGGAACTTAAGTTCCTTGCTAATAGCTCAAGTCCACTT
>JAAHHL010001842.1 GCA_010672185.1 Caldora sp. SIO3E6
GTCGCTTTCACGTCTTCCCGGAGCCAGTGGCCATCGGAACTTTTGAAGGGCGCCAGTTGACGGCCACATCGATCGAGCATTACTTCTGGACACTCATGATGGTTCAGCACAAGTTGCATCACTGACTATGTTTATTGTCAACTCAGTCTGTTTAGTACTGACTTATAGTCGTGGTGGCTGGATTGGCTTTTTGGCCTGTATTTTTGTCTTTTTAGTGCTACTAGTATATTGGTACAGTGTTCAGTTACCTCCTAAGTTGCGTCCTTGGGCAATGCCAGCGATGTTGGTTAGTTCAGCTACCGTGGTGGCATTAGCCATACTGTTTGTAGAACCGATACGCGATCGCGTTGCTAGTATCTTTGTGGGAAGGGAAGATAGTAGCAATAACTTCCGGATTAATGTTTGGTCAGCGGTGATAGATATGATTCGCGATCGCCCTATCTACGGTATCGGACCGGGAAATGATGCTTTTAATAAAATCTACCCTCTCTACCAACGCCCTCGCTTTACTGCCTTGAGTGCCTATTCCATCTTCCTGGAAATTGCAGTAGAAACTGGCTTTATTGGTTTATTGTGTTTTTTGTGGTTACTAGTGGTTACTTTTAACCAGGGAATTGAGCAATTAAAGCGTCTGCGAGAACTGGGTAATTCTCAAGGATTTTGGCTAATAGCAGCGATTGCTGGCAGCTCAGGAATGCTGGCTCACGGTTTGGTAGACACAGTTTGGTATCGCCCTCAAGTTATTACTCTGTGGTGGTTGATGGTGGGAATTATTGCCAGTTTCTCGGTATCCCCTGCTAAAATCTCAGGAACTGCTAAATAGTATTCTATCGTTGGGAGAGTTGAGGGAGATGGAGGAGCTGAGGGAGCTGAGGGAGCTGAGGGAGATGGGGGAGCTGAGGGAGCTGAGGGAGATGGGGGAGTAAGATAAGCTAGTGCAACACCGGCGAAATAACCCACCAGCGATACCAGTTTTTTTCCCTCCTGCCTCCTGCCTTCTGCCTCCTGCCTCCTGCCTCCTGCCTCCTGCCTCCTGCCTCCTGCCTCCTGCCTTCTGCCTCCTGCCTCCTGCCTCCTACCTCCTCCCTCCTGCCTCCTGCCTCCTGCCT
>JAAHHL010001843.1 GCA_010672185.1 Caldora sp. SIO3E6
TCTGATTGGCATGGGGCTGATACCGTTACAGGCTTTAGTACAGCTACAGATGGAAACAACTAGGGCTATGAACGACGTTACTTTAGCCTATGCTCCATATCTAGTAATCTGGCCTGTATTGGTTCTTTCTGGGGGATTTCTACTGTTGGAAAAGAACCACTCCCTCACCAGTTTACCCATGATTGGGGTAGCAACAGTAATGTTGTTGGCGGTAGTCCTCTTCCAGTCATTGTTTTTGCGAGAGAAAGTAAACAAAGAAATTGAACCAGCTAAGCCAACTTATGCCTTCCGTATGTGGATAGGGATATCCCTAATCTTATTAATACAGCGGGCATTTTTCGTCATTTTAGATGAAACCGATATTATCATGGTTGGTTCTTTCCTCGGACCAGCAGCAGCGGGGCTTTATAATGCAGCTGCCAAGACAGCGCTATGGGTGAGTTTTGTTCTGGAAATAGTGATTATGGTAGCAGCCCCAGCATTTGCGACCCTCTATGCTCAAGGGGATATGCAGAGTTTGCAAAAGCTAGTTTCCCGGGTAACTATTTGGATATTTTGGCCTTCTATATTTATTGGCATTGGCTTGCTTAGCTTTACCGAGCCAGTCTTGAGCCTTTTTGGCAAAGACTTTATTGCAGCTAGTTTATCTCTGAAAGTTTTAGTGTTGGGACGATTAGCAGATGCTTTATGCGGTACTGTAGCTTGTTTGATGGTGATGACAGGTCATCAAAACAAATCCCTTCCAGTTTTTGGTTGTAGTGCCTTAATCAATTTAGTATTGAATGCGATCGCTATCCCCAGATTCGGTATTGTTGGGGCAGCGATGACCACAACCTTTACTCTATTCGTTTGGAACATTTGGCTGAGCATCTTAGTTGTCAAACATCTTGGAGTTCGTCCTTCTATTTTTTATAGTCTCTTTGCCAGGGAAAACCAGTGAATGACCAATTTTCAGCTCCCCATGTAAAAATGAAATTTGTCTTTTTAAAAGAGCCGCACCCAAAGACGTTTAAGGGTCTTGATATGGAGTTTCTCTCCCATAACATCTTCTACTATGACGAGGGCTCGTTTTAGATTCCGAGGCTCTTCTTTAATGATCTCAAGCACT
>JAAHHL010001844.1 GCA_010672185.1 Caldora sp. SIO3E6
TGGCATCGACTTGGGAAATCCCTGGGTAACCTTGGAAGATGCCAATGCCCAAAACTAGGATAAATGCTGCATTCGTTCTTACTTATTACTTGTTACTTGTTACTTATTACTTTTTCAGCAGACCCTACGTAGGATCTCCCAAACGGCTGAGATGCTTAACTATTGGCCAGTGTGATAGTTGATCGTAATTCCTGCTTTGTGCTGATGACCAATGGCCCATGACTAATGACTAATGACCAATAATTTATTAAGAATGTTAAATTATTGTTAAAATCACTATGTGTAAAGTAATATAAACCTATCACCTAAGTGTAAAGTATTATAAATAAATAAGGGTTTTTGCATAAAATCACCGTCAAATCACTGAGAAGTAATTACAATTCTTGCCAGATTGAACCTGGCTTCAGTTAACCTAACAGGGGTGTAGAAGATGATTCTAATTCGTGAAATAGTTCACCAAGCACTCTCCACTGGCTATCTAACCCTAGAAGCTGAAGAGCAATTGCGGCAGCTTCTGCAGACTAAGTATAGTTCAGAGGACCTGAGGGCTTTCATGAAATTACAGTTGGCAGCCATGGCTGGCTTAGTCAAGCAAGAGTCTCGTGAGTCTAGGAGTTCTTCTCTTTACGTTGGAAAAACGGAAGGTGAAGTACTGCGAGTATAGCTACACTTTAGTACCTAGCATGGTGCATTAATTGAGATTTGCTTAGCGCAGTATAGTTGGCTAGCTACTACTGCACATTCTGCATATTTCCGGGTGCATCCATGTCAGGGTTTTCAAAAAATGAATTATACCATTATGTTGTAGATAAATAGAATCACAAATATCAATGAGCCTTCCTTTTGTTACGGGATAGGCGTATTGGCTATTCTGGCGCAGGGGGTGACAAGACGTTTGAAAAGTAGGTGGGGTCTGCTGAATAAGTAATAAGTAACAAGTAACAAGTAATAAGTAAGAAGGAATGCAGCATTTATCCGCTGTTTTGGGCATTTGCATCCCCCAAGGTTACCCAGGGATTTCCCAGGTCGATGCCAGGTTTTTGAGCAAACAGATGCAATTTCCACAGGACTTTTTTGGCTTGCAAATGCTTGAAACGTTTGTCTAGC
>JAAHHL010001845.1 GCA_010672185.1 Caldora sp. SIO3E6
TGAAGAACAATTAAAATTTGCTCACAGTCAGGGACGAGTGATGTTTACTCAGGACAGTGATTTTTTGAAATTACACAACTCTGGCTTTGAACATTGCGGAGTTGTTTACTGTGTGAAAGGAAGTCGCTCAATAGGTGAAATTTTACGGGGGTTAATTTTGATTTGGGACGTGCTTGAAGCTGAGGAAATTGTAGGAATGGTGGAATACTTGTAATTATCGGTGAGCAAATATGAAAGTATCACTTGAGCAAGATTAGCCTCTGCTGATTGAAGAAGAGAAAGGTTATAATTTAGCTCAGGGTTTAGGAGCACAAATTTGAGAATTGTATCTACAGGCGCACACCTATCCCATTATCACAATAATAGCAGAAAACGTTGCAGAACACAAGGAAAGCGATCGCTCAAATAATGATTTTGATGATTGCTAGGATGGAGATTCAGGAATATCTTGAACAAAGAGAGAGCAAATGGAGTGGAAATGGTCTAAGGCTAATGAGAAATCCCTGGCACAGTTTGTGAGCGATCGCACGGTGGAATTGTTACCTAAACTGTCTACTAGCCCCTTTGATTTGGTTCAAACTCCTAATGGTAGGCTCAAATTAGTACAGGGTATTTATGATCAACTGCTGAACCAGCAGATTAGATATGCTTACGAGAAGTATCACCCTGAAGCTGAGACTCAGCGGATCAGGAATCCCAAGGAAGTGCTTGATACTCCTGGAGAAGGGACTTGCCTGGATTTGGCGCTGTTGTTTTGTGGACTGTGTTTTGGCTATGAACTATTACCCCTGTTGATTGTAATTGAGGGTCATGCTTTGGCAGCAGTTTCCCTCAACCATCAGCGGCGAGAATGGAATGGTTTTGCACGGGAGCGCAATTTGTTTAACTCGACGGAATTGTTCCAGGGAGATGAAAACAAGAGAAAGCTACAGAAACTTATTGAGGATGGAGCTTATGTAGCGGTGGAATGCACTGGTTTTGCTCAGACTCAAAGTTTTACTAGTTCCATGCCAGAAGCCGTAGGAAGAACAACTCAAGGTATACTTACTTTTGAACGAGCGATCGCTGCGGGAAGAGAGCAACTGGAGAATTCAGGGAA
>JAAHHL010001846.1 GCA_010672185.1 Caldora sp. SIO3E6
ACTCTTCCGAACGGTGCGAGGGTAATCTCGAATTCCAAAAACCACAAAGACATCAGGAGCGACTTTAGCACTGGGGATTCCCTGTTTGTAGAAAATTTCCAGGTTGCCAGAGACGTAGACATCATGCCGTTGTTGGAAATAAATTTGCAGAGATTTAACGCCGTAGATGAGATACTCCCGTGCGGAGTCGCTTTCTGCCATTGGGGAACCATCGGGTAAGGGATATTCTATTTCTAGCTGGGTGGGTGTTTGAAGCATGACTGTTTTCTAGTAAGCTTGCTAAGCTTGAGTTCAAAGCAAAACACAAGGGACTAACTTAGAATAATAACCAAAATGCTTACCAAGTTACCAAGCCAGTAGGGTTTCGTTAGGCAACGCCGTAACGCACCGTTTGCCAAGAAAAATTGTTTAGGCATGAGGTTTGTACTCATAGAAGGTCAACATGCAACTACAGACTAAACCACGCTTTTACAGTCCAGAAGAATATCTAGAATTGGAGGAAAAGGCAGACTATAAGAGCGAATATCGGGATGGAGAAATTGTACTGATGACTGGGGGTACTACTAACCATAATGAGATTGCGCTGAATTTGGCGGCTAATCTCAAGTTTCAACTCAAGAGACAGAATTATAAGGTGTATATGGGGGATGTACGTTTGTGGATTCCTCGTTACCGTCAATATACCTATCCTGATGTTATGGTCATTCAGGGGAAACCCGTCTATGCGGATCGAGGAACAACTACGGTGATGAATCCTATGCTCATTGCTGAAGTATTATCTCGATCAACTCAAAACTATGACCAAGGAGATAAGTTTAAATACTATCGCTCTATCCCGGAAATGAAGGAATATATTTTGCTTGATCAAAAGCAGCTTCAGGTGATTCAATTTGTCAAAAACGAGCAAGGTAAGTGGATATTAACAGAATATGAAACTGAAGATTCAGTTTTGAGATTAAATACTATGGATTTTGAGATGAGTTTTGCTGATATTTATGAGGGGGTTGACTTTGCTGATACGGAGGAGTGATGGATAGATGTTAGCAGCCCCCAAGTTTGAAGGCTGGAGGTAAATCCCTAACACCTACCACCTAACAC
>JAAHHL010001847.1 GCA_010672185.1 Caldora sp. SIO3E6
TTACAGCTCTTAGCATCTTGAAAGTATAAGCACAAACTTTCCTCCTGTGGAACTGGCATACTTTCAGTACAGAGCTTTAAACAGACACCGAAGCCTGTGCCACACAAAAAATTCTCAATGTAACCAATTTTCTACCCTTAAAGTGGGGACACGCTGAAATTCGCGGATATTTGCTGTAACAAGTGTCAGGTTAAGGGACAACGCATGAGCAGCAATTAGTAAATCATTGGGACCGATAGGTGTACCAGCTTGCTCTAACTCTTTACGAATTACTGCATAGTGCTCTTCTACAGGAGGTTATAGAGGCAAAATAGGTAACATATTAAGGATATACCCTAGTTGCTCAACCAGACGAGGAGAACCACTTTTCGCTGCGCCAAATCGCAGTTCACATGCCAAATCCGGTTGAGAGCCAACGTTTTACTTAGCCCCCTAAATCCCCCAATTCTGGGGGACGCATGAATTATTTTTCACGTATTCTGAGAACCGGATTTGGTATCACATGCCACAATGATGCTGGTACAAATGTTGTCTTCCCCTATGGTTACTATTTTTGGGAATACCAATCCTTGAGGATGTTTGACCAAATCAGAAATGATGTTGGTATCGAGTAGGTATTGATAGCTCATTGAGCAGTGATGCTAAAGTGTAATATCGTCTAGTGCTAGTAGCTCTTCATCTACGTCAGGAAAATTGTCTGTAATTTCTGGTAATGTGGAAAGTAGTGATAAGAGAGAACCTTGACGAATGGGTTCGATAATTAATCGTGACCCAACTTTTCGTAACAAAACCTCTTTACCAGGTAAGGCAAATTCCTGGGGAATAGTTAGGACTTGATTTTGTCCGTTGCGATCTAGCTGAACATGGCATGAGTTTGGCATAGAGAATTTAGAATACAGTTTATATATATAGTAAATGAAGTCTCACTACGACCAATAACCTTTGCGATCGCTTACAGCACCAGTGTAGCTAATCCCTTACTGCGAGTCCTCCAGATCCCCGACTTCTCGGTTCCAACTGTGATTAATCAAGACAAACCGGTAAAAGAAGTCGGGGATCTACCACCTGCGCGATTGCTAGATCGGAAGAGGCAACGTC
>JAAHHL010001848.1 GCA_010672185.1 Caldora sp. SIO3E6
TCTAATTTGGGAGTTGCCGCTATTATCTATACCGATATTCATCGGGATGGTACTCTCGTTGGTCCTAATCTGGATACCTTGAGAGAGCTTGCCAGTAAGGTTTCTATTCCGGTGATTGCCTCTGGCGGTGTCAGTTCTATTACTGATCTGTTGAGTCTGCTAGCTTTAGAACCATTAGGAGTAACTGGCGTGATTGTTGGTCGTGCCCTCTATACTGGAGATGTTTCCCTCAAGGAAGCTATTCAAGCAGTTGGCTCAGGAAGGCTGCAAGATGTTCCTCCAAATTTGGGTTTTTCTACCTTTGCTTGAAGATTTCCTAAGGCGATTTTTGAAAATGATTCTACCTGCCATCTGGTGCGTTACGCTGCGCTAACGCACCCTACGATAGGTACATTCTTTTCTTAAAACCTAAAACCTAAAACCTAAAACCTAACACCTAACACCTAACACCTAACACCTAACACCTAAAACCTAACACCTAACACCTAACACCTAACACCTAACACCTAATCATTGACCTTTATGGATACACAAAATACTTCAGTTTCCTCACCTATACAAATCCGTCCTCTGAGGCTACGGGTAGATACCCAGACAGAAGATGTGCGGATTGAGCTTGTGCCGATGATTGATGTAATTTTTTGTATTCTGACATTCTTCATTCTGGCAGCTGTAGGCTTTTCTCGTCAGCAAGCAATTAGTGTTGATATACCCCAAGCTAAAACTGGAACACCACAAGGAAGAGAAATCTTGATGATTACTCTCGATCAATCCGGTGAAGTTTATGTTGAACAAGAGCGTATGCTCAGGAAAGAGCAGTTCAAGCAGAAGCTGGAGACATATCGTCAACAAAATCCTGCTGGCTTGATGGCACTATATGCTTCCGAAAATGCCCGTTACAATCAGGTTGTGCAGGTGTTAGATTTTCTTAGGGAAGTGGGAGGTGAACGGGTAGCTCTAGCCACTCTAGGTGGGGAACCATTGCCCACTGCTAATGATCCTACTGTGCAGCCACCAGGCTCCTCTGTTCCTGGCTTCAATCCCAACCAGCCACCAGCTAGCTCTATTCCTGGTATTATACCTACTCCAGGTATT
>JAAHHL010001849.1 GCA_010672185.1 Caldora sp. SIO3E6
AAACCAGTTACCCAAATTGGACCTTTACCTGTATAGGAAATCAACTCCGCCTCATTCAGACAAGTGAGACCCCAAATCCAACCAGCATGAAGCCCCCATGCTAAACCCAAGCCACCACCGTCTACCCAACGAGCTAACACTAGTACCATACCCATCAACCACAGTCCTGGTAACTGAGGCAAGGTGTTTTCTTGTTCCCAGATTAAGTGAGACAGTGCAAAGACAATGCTAGCAATTGTTGCGGCCACCAAAATTGAGTAGTCTTGTTGAAGTTCATTCTGTAAAAAACCCCGAAACACCAACTCTTCTGTTACTCCAATCCATAGTCCCAACAACAGTACTGGTAGTAACACTTTTTCTAAACGCTGCCAATTTTCTCCTTGCCATTGAACCCAACCCAATTTCCATTGGCTAGTGAAGACAATAGTCAATCCCAAAATTCCCATACCTAGTCCGAGGCACATGGAGCTGAAAACAGTTAATTCCCAATCCAAGCCGTAATCATAAAAAGGTACTTCATCTACCCAACAGGCCCCCCATAAAATCAGGGGAGCTACCAGGTAAAGTGCTGCTAGTAATGGCAGCTTTTGCTCTGTGACTAAAGGCTTAGGAGGTCGCCATTTTATCAATATAGCTATGGGAATTGCTAGTGGCAGCCAAGAAACTGCCCAAGCAAGGAAAAAAGCTAAAGCTTTCACGACAGCAGTCGATGTTTTTAGTGACACCAACCACTCACTAGCTGTCTGATCAAAGATAGCCATTGGCAAGAGCGACAAATGGTGAGGAGCTACAGATCATTTAGGGTTCAAGGATGGCTAAATACAAACAACCATCCTCCCTAGAGAAGAATTATGCTTCTTGAGCGGCAAGCTCTTTCTCTTCTGAGTTCTCACCCGCTTCAATATCCACCTGTTTGAGATGGATATGTTTGTAGCCTAGTTTAATTTCAAACTCATCCCCGGGCCTTAATCCCATTGTCTGAGTGTAGGTTGCACCAATAACAATTTGACCATTTTTATGGACACTCACACGAAAGGTCGGCTCGCGACCACGACCATCTTTTGTACCCTCTGGATCTAGGGGAGATCGGCTAT
>JAAHHL010000185.1 GCA_010672185.1 Caldora sp. SIO3E6
TCAATACTTTTGGATCCAATCGTCCTGCTCAGAGGCTTTCACGTATCTGATACTTCCCTTAACAGGCCGCTGACTCTTGCGAAATTCCAGGCTAATGGTATCCCGTACCCCTGCATGAATAGCCCGCCACCGTTCAATTTGACCAGCCTTTACTCGGGGTATATGAGCACCGTCTCCTCGAATTATGGGTATAATTTTTCCATTGATGCTAGTATGACGCCCAGATTTATCCCAAGTTCCAGGACCGAACAATCCGTTTCCTCCCGGAGAGTCGTAAAACTCGATTCCACCTGTGTCCTCATCGTCGCAAACCCAGGCAACAACGTTCCCAGCGAGATCTTTCCTCACCTTAATCTCACCCTCGTCATCAAGGCAGGCGTACTGAATTTGTTGCAAGACTAATATGCGCTCTGGCATATCTGTCAGTCCTGCCAGTAAGGTGTCGATGTCCCCATGAGTAAATTGGTTGATACCATCAGCTTCCGGCTTCCTGTCCCCATGCACAATTAAAGCTCCTGCCATACCACTCGCTACCTGAAGTGCAGTCGAGCCATGCCGATGGGGGTGATACCAAAAAGTACCAGCGGGGTGTTCTGGGGGGATATTGAATTCGTATTGGAACTCTTCACCAGGATTAATCGACAACAGCACATTATCGCTATTGCCAGTCGGACTGATCCACAAGCCGTGGGTATGCAAATTCGTACCATTGAAGCAATGGGGCTCGTTGATTTTCTCTGGGCTAACCTTGCAATTAGGAACAATCGGTAGGTTATTTTTCAGATTGACACGAACCGTATCCCCTGGATTTACCTCAATCGTCGGAGCCACAAAAGGTGTATCTTCACTAGTGTTGGTGCCAACATAGCCCCGCAATCTCACCTGGTCAATTCTACGTTCCCCTGGGTTACGGATTCTGCTGTTTATATACTCAATGCTGAGATCAAACTCTTTCAGTGTTTTCCCTTGCCCTAATACCTTCGCTTGAGAAGGTAAAGCCGTATATGAAGTAGTTTCTTGGCGAAGTGGCAGCTGTGGAGGATTTTGCAGAATGTTGGTTAAAGCCTGGGCAGGTTGAGCCCCCAACATTGCCATCTGTACTGAGATAAAAGCCACCACAGCAATGTATGACCAATTGCCTAGAAGTGCTCCCCAGTCTTCCAGAAAACCTCGATAACGACAGTTTTCCTGATTTGTTTTGGACATTATTTCTTAACCTCTAAGTGTAAATGCTGCTACAGCGTTTTTCAATCAGCTGTAACCCTAGATTGTCGCTTCTTTCCTAAAAAAAGCTTCTGTACTCTTTCCTTCTAACCCCAGCAGCAAAACTACATCGTGTCATAGTTTATGCTTATAGCAGTTTGAGGCTATGCTTGTCTTCCGTGAAATTACGTAATAATTGAGAATAGAGAATGGATGCTTGTCTTCCGTGAAATTACGTAATAATTGAGGATAAAGAATGGATGCCTGAATCCTTTGATATGACACGTTTGCTAAGAGCTATAGTAGTTATCGCATCCGTTTTGGTATTGGCAATGGTGGTGACGTTGAGATAACTACTGGCTCTCTGGAAGTTACTAATGGTGCTGTACTGTTAACCAGTACCTTCGGAGAGGGGAATGCTGGAGGTGTGAAGATTAATGCTACTGATACCGTGCGTTTTGATGGTGTTGGCAGCAATGGATTCTCCAGTGGAGCCTTCAGCCGAGTGAGTACAGGAGCAGTAGGAAATGGCAGTGACATTCAAATAAATACTGGTTCTCTGGAGGTAACTAATGGTGCATTCTTGTCTACTAGCACCTTAGGAGAAGGGAATGCTGGGAGGATTAAGATTAATGCTACTGATACCGTGCGCTTTGATGGATTTGGCAGCAATGGATTCATCAGTAGTGCTTCCAGACTGCATTATTTGTTTGGTAGCTTGTTGCAACGGTAATTGGTACTGGTACAAATCCTCCTAACACACAACCCCAAAATGCACTGATAAAATCTTGATTTGATTCTAACTGAAAGATTACTTTGTCTTGAGGTTTCAAACCTAACTGCCTTAACCCTCCTAATATTCTTTGAGCTTCTACCCACAACTCACTATAGGTTTGAGTGATTACTTCCCCATCTGACTGAATATATATCAGACTGGTATCCCCATGCTCTTGAGCTGCACGTTCTAATGCTTGTGCTAAAGTAGTTGGTGCATTTGGCGGCCACTTGATTGGTTCTCCTTCACTGATGGCTTGCTTTACTGATGTTGATTGGGTTTGTAATTCGGTGGTTGGAGATGACTTTTCTACTACGGGAGTTGCACCATGATTAGGAAGTTTTACTGGTTCTGATGGCAGCAAGTCTGATAAATGCAATGGTGGCAATTTTAGTGTTTTCTGTTGCACTACCACTGCTACTTGTTCTATTTCTGGCACTGCTTTGAGTTTTGCTTCCCATTGTTGTACTACGTTATCGTCAATTACGGGGAAACGCCCTAATGCGACTTCGTCTACTTTTCCTTTGTCAGTCAAAGGTAAGCTCGACATAGGAACATAAGCTGCTGGCATCATGTTTGGGGGTAACTCCTGTTGAATTTGGGAGTGTAATTGTTTCGGCTGCCAGACTCCTGCCACCACGACATAAGCTACTAATAAGTTTTGATGAGCTAGTACATAAGCTTGTTCTACTTCTGTAATAGATAACAAAGCTGTTTCTATTTCTGCGAGTTCTACCAGCAAAACGTTTAATAACTCCTTAAATTTTCCTAAAACCTACTCATCAATCCCGTAATCTTCTTTCGTTTCCCCCTTAGGGAGTGCAGGAGCCAGAATTTCCCAAGCTTCTTCTGCTGTTGGCAAAAATTTATCACGAGCCGCTTTAGCTTCAGCGAATTTCATTAAAATCTTGGCAAAATTCTTATCAGTTGCCTTTTCTATTTGTTCTGGTGTTAGAGGTTCTGGGGAAAATAATGCTTCTATTACCGGACGCAAATCTATTGCCTGCTTATAGGTTTCTTCTAAGGTAACTCTTAAGCTGGCTAAATTAGCGATCGCTTTTACCGCACGGATAATTTCTGGCTCCTCTACTGCCGACTTTTCCTCCGGTGGTGGTTCAACTACAATCAAATCCTCTACACTCAACCCATCGGCAAAGCTATTTTCATTAAGGCTTTCATCTTCTGGATCATCCATACGGCGTTGAATTTCTTCCAAAGCCTTGTTCCTGGTTCTGTCATTATCTGTTCGTCCACTGACTTCGACAAACAGACCGAGTTCTTTTAAATCTTTAGTTGTATACTTTACTGTGGCTCTTGGCATAATTAGGTGGTGAGTGGGTGGAACTGGCATCTTGCCAGTAGAAGTATTAGGTGGTAAGTGTTAGAAGTGGGACTTAAGTATCGTACATAAGTACTATACCAAATTTGGTTATTTCGGCCATTTGAAGTTCGGTAGACTTAATAGCCCAAGTATCTTCCACTAAAACCTAAAACCTAAAACCTACCACCTAACACCTAACACCTAACACCTAGCTCTGTACTTCCATGTCTGGCTTCTCCCCTACTGGCTTGTCCCCAAAAGAAATAGCTGCTGTTAATCGAATTTGCAGTAAACATGGTTTAAAACCCGAAGAGTACGAAGAAATTGTACAGCGGTTAGGCCGTCATCCCAATAAAGCTGAACTGGGGATGTTTGGCGTAATGTGGTCAGAACACTGCTGTTATAAAAACTCCCGTCCCCTACTAAAACAATTTCCCACAACCGGCGATCGCATTCTAGTTGGTCCAGGAGAAAATGCCGGAGTTGTAGACTTGGGAGATGGACTGCAATTGGCATTCAAAATTGAATCCCACAACCACCCTTCCGCCATCGAACCTTTCCAAGGTGCAGCAACGGGAGTTGGGGGTATCCTGCGGGATATCTTCACTATGGGGGCTCGTCCCATTGCCATCTTAAACTCCTTGCGTTTCGGTTCTCTGGCAGATGCTCGTACCAGGCGATTATTTACCGGTGTAGTCGAAGGAATTGCTCACTATGGTAACTGTGTGGGAGTACCCACCGTCGGCGGTGAAGTCTACTTTGACCCTGCTTACAGTGGCAATCCTTTGGTGAATGTTATGGCTTTGGGATTGATGGAAACCCCAGAAATTGTTAAATCTGGAGCATTTGGTATCGGCAATCCTGTATTATATGTTGGCTCCACTACTGGTAAAGATGGTATGGGGGGAGCCAGTTTTGCTAGTACCGAACTTACTGATCAATCTATGGATGATCGTCCCGCAGTGCAAGTAGGCGATCCCTTCCTAGAAAAATCTTTGATTGAAGCTTGCTTAGAAGCATTTAAAACTGATGCAGTAGTTGCGGCTCAAGATATGGGAGCAGCAGGCATTACCTGTTCCACTTCCGAAATGGCGGCGAAGGGAGGCGTCGGAATTGAGCTAGATTTGGACTTAATTCCAGCGCGAGAATTCGATATGGTCCCCTATGAATATCTACTCTCCGAATCCCAGGAACGGATGCTGTTTGTTGCTTATCAGGGAAGGGAGCAGGAATTAATTGAGATTTTCCACCGTTGGGGACTCCATGCAGTAGTAGCAGGGACAGTAATCGAGGAGCCAATTGTCAGAATCTTACACAATAATCAGGTAGCAGCAGAAATCCCAGCAACAGCCTTAGCGGATAATACCCCAATTTATCATCGAGAACTCCTCGCCCAACCCCCGGAATATGCAGCTCAAGCTTGGGAGTGGACTAGCCAATCCCTACCGGTTTGCACCAATGCTGGTATTGAAATTGCCGACAGGCGACCTAGCTGGAATGATATCTTACTCCAACTACTAGATAGCCCCACTATTGCTTCTAAACGCTGGGTTTATCGTCAATATGACCATCAGGTACAAAATAATACAGTAATTCTACCAGGGGATGCCGATGCCACGGTAATCCGATTACGTCCAGTAATGGAAGAGGGAGTGACGGATAAAGCTGATAGTTCAACACCTAGCAAACAACCAACAACCAACAACCAACAACTAAAAGGTATTGCCGCAACCGTAGATTGCAATTCCCGATATGTCTATCTTGACCCTTACGAAGGAGCTAAAACTGTAGTCGCAGAAGCAGCACGTAATTTGAGTTGTGTTGGTGCTGAACCTTTAGCTGTTACGGATAATCTCAATTTTGGCTCCCCAGAAAAACCAATAGGATACTGGCAACTAGCATCCGCTTGTCAGGGAGTAGCAGATGCCTGTCGGGAAATGGCAACGCCGGTGACTGGAGGTAATGTTTCCCTCTACAATGAAACCCTGGATACTGCTGGCAACCCTCAGCCGATCTATCCTACCCCAGTTATTGGTATGGTAGGGTTAATTCCTGATCTTACCAAAACCGGTACTCAAGGTTGGCAAGCTACAGGGGATGTAATTTATTTGTTGGGATTACCGATTACTACTGCTACTCCTCAGGTTTCCTTGGGTGGTTCGGAATATTTAGTCACGATTCATGGTTTAGTTACCGGAAAACCACCAATAGTAGATTTTGAGTTGGAGCGTCGTCTACAAGCAGTGACACGGGAGAGTATCCGTCAAGGTTGGGTAAATTCGGCTCATGACTGTGCTGAGGGAGGATTGGCAGTTGCTCTAGCAGAATCCTGTATTGCTGGGAAACTCGGTGCTCAAATTAATTTAGGAGTTACTAGTGAATCCTTAGCACTCCGCTGGGATGAGTTACTGTTTGGAGAAAGTGCCAGTCGTATTTTAGTTTCTGTTAACCCTGAGCAACAAGCTAGTTGGGAAGCCTATTTAGATGAGCAGTTACAGGGATATTGGCAACAACTTGGGGTTGTTACGGAGGAAAATGCTGATTTACAAGTCCTGACAGGGGATAATCTAGCCCTAATTGAGGTTAAGATCAGCCAAATGTGCGAGTATTGGGAAAACGCGATCGCACGACGTTTGAGTGTTTAGCTTTCGGCAGTCAGCTATCAGCTATCAGCTTCAGTCATGGCGTGGCACTGCTGAAATAGTACCTATCGTAGGGTGTGTTAGCGGAGCGTAACACACCATATTGCGGATATAATCATTTAAAAAAAAAGCCTTAGTGGCATTGTTAGAATGATGCAATAAGTAGGTTGGGTTAATAGAGTTGAAAAGCGAGCAAGATGCTTGCACTACAGGCGTGAAACTAAACTGTATTCAAATAACAACAAACATGAGCAACCACCCTTACCAACGTAGAACTATTGAGGAACAACCAGAAGAGTTCGATACTGATGATATAGCTATCCACACATCATCTCACCTTCAGGATTTTGAAACAGATGAAGAGGAGCCAATCTGGAGAGGTGTTTTTACTCTATCACGCAGCACCAAAGTTTTATTCTCAAAAGAGATTGACCTTAAAGCAGATAAACTACCAACTTGGAAACCCCATATTGTAATTGATAGCTACCGCCTCGAAGATGAGGATGAATGAACCTTGGTCTGATGTAAAAGACAAACTTCAGTAGAGTATGCCAAAATCATGTTAAAGTGATCAATTAAATGACTGAGCATACTTTGAAGGAAGGCGGCTGATGGGTTGGGTTCGACTTTCAATCATTACTATAGTTAGCTTTCTGATTGCCACAAGTGGTGCATTGCTCACAAAATCAACCTTGCTACCATTATGTGGCATTTTCACCTCCAATTCTGTAACTTGCAAAGCTGATATTGAAGCCACTAGTCTAGTCAATGCAGCTACCTCTTATGCTCAACTTTCAAGCTGTCAAGCTGCGATCCAAGCTGTTACAGCAAAGCTTAGAGATGAACAAAATATAGAAATTGTTTCTGTTACCAAACGAGATGTATCTGAAATTTATTCTGACTATCCAAAAGAGCGTCCAGGTGGGTATTTCATCACCATGCGCGGTAATCAAGTTATTAACTTGCTAAACTCCCCTCAATTGATGAGTATTCTTACCACCCAAATCATCGACAATTGTGAAACCGCTAGTTTAGTCATGTTTGGATTTCCAAATAGTGATTTCACCGTGCCTTTGGGTTTAATGCCAAACGGTACTGTTCAGCCATTTGAATGTTTAGAAGTCTCGCTAGAGGAGCTAGAGTATATAGAGAAGCCAGTATGGGGAAAGACATTTTGTTTTTAGCGATCGCTCACTCTATTTTCTTAGTTTAGGTTTCAGCTAATCCATCCGCAACAGTTACATCCCCCCAACAGAGTCAACATCCTGAGAAGCTTCTCTGTAAGCTTTCTCTAATTCCTGCTCTTGCAATAACTCCAGCGCACCTCAATCACTTGAGAGGGAGATTGGCATCCCTTAGTGCTCTTGTAACTCTCAATAAACTTCACTAGGGACGATGGCAAGGAGATTGATAACTTTTGCACTTGCATGGTACTACCAATCTTTAGTTAAAAGTCTTTCTACTTAATTAGAGTACAATTAACCACCCATTTTCAGCCAACTAAAAACTTCCTCGGCAGTAAGAGAGCTGGACTATTATAGCAACCGCCAAGGCGATTAGGACAAGGGGATGGCAGCCCCTTGTTAACTTGCCTTACTTGAGAATGTCTTAACTGCCCTGGCGACTGCTATATCAGTTTTGGTTAGCTTTCTTGTAAAGTTCTGAATAGAAACTCCATGCGGCAACTATATATGTCAGCCACAAAAGAACACTAAAAATAACAAATTTGTTCAGCATCGGACTTTGCTCTGATAAGTTAAGGAAACCAAGAATCATATTTGATGTAACAAAGAAAATTAGAGTTTTTTTGCCAATAAGCATAAATTCTGGTTTTGTTAATGTGGTACGTATTATTTTATTTAGTAATAAAAACCTGATCAACAGTAATGAAGAAAAAACTAATATAGATGAAACCAAAGGAACTAAAACTTTCATATTCACAAAAGTTCTGTAACTTTCAGATAAAACAACTAGAACTGAATGCACTGTCAATACTAAAAATGGTATCCAGAGCAACAAACCTGATTGATGCTCTTCAGAGATAGTGATTTTATCATAGGATGCTATCAGGAAACCCAAACAGTAGGTGATTAAAGCGGGAACAATCGAGTAATAAATACTCTTTGAGCCTATCCCCAACAAAACTCCGCTTAACTCACTATTCACAATATTTTCTGGAATGGGTGAGTAGATAAAAACTGCATAAACACTGAATAATAATAAAGTACAAACCAAAAATATATTTTTTGATTTTGTATATATAAAAATAAAAATAGGAGAAATTAAAAATAGAACAGAAAAGGTACAAAGAACCGCATTAAAAAATCTGTGGTAAAATAAAAACTCATATATATTTACTGGAAACCAACTCCCCATTGCCAGCCTCATAAATGTTATGTATCCAATATATAATAAAAATATTTGTAATCCTTTTTTAAAAAGTTTAATTACTGTTTTTTTGTTTTCTTTAAATCTATTCAAGTAGATCTTATATCCCATATAGCCAGAAGTAAAAAAGAAAAAATTACCAACACGAAATCCTTGATCATGAATAAATAGTGGAATAATAGCAAGTAATTCTAGATCACATCGCTCGTGGAAGTGAATGATAATTGCATTGATTATTAATAGTGCTCTGAGCACATCAAATTCTTCTTGGCGTTCAATTAGCATTTTTCTAATGGTTACATATAATGTGTAATATCAAGTTTGCTTGCTTAGCTACTAAGCTATCTAAACATAGCTACTGCCTCGAAGATGAGGATGAATGAACCTTTCCATGTGCCACTTTTGGCAAAAGTGCGATCGCACGATGTTTGAAGGTTTAATAAATACTAACAATTAACCACCCATTTTCAGCCAATTAAAAACTTCCTCGACAGTAAGGTTGAGTTCAATTTCTGCTAATATGGGCAAAGTATCTTTTTTTTCTCTGAAGAGTGGTTGGCGATCGCGTTGAAATACAAGAATGCTGAGGTCGTTAGGGTCGAGAAACCAGCCTAATTTAGAGCCATGCTCTAGACAGTACAAGATATTACTAATGACTTTATTGGGTTTTTGGTCTGGAGACAGAATCTCAATTATCCAGTCTGGAGGAAGTTCAAAACGATCTGGGACTTCCCCATCTGGTAAGAAAGGAATATTTGACCACAGAAACACGGCTATATCGGCTACAATGGAGCGATTGCCAAAGCTACATCTGAGTTCTGGAAAAGCGTAGGCAATTTTTAAATTTTCAGTAACTAAATTAATTTCGCTACCTAGTTTGCCTTGTAAGCGGCTATGTCTTCCTTTAGGCATTGGTTTTTGAATGATTTCTCCAGCAATGAATTCACTGGCGGGTTTAGTTTCTGGTAATTGCAGGAATTCTTCTAAGCTGAGGGGTTTGGCAGCAGTGATAGTCATCTTGGAATTGGGAATTGGGAATTGGGAATTGGGAATTGGGAATTGGGAATTGGGAATTGGGAATTGGGAATTATAATTAACAACTATTAAGGAGTAATATCTAGCTTAACTCTAAGTCTCTAGTATAGCTATATAC
>JAAHHL010001850.1 GCA_010672185.1 Caldora sp. SIO3E6
TTAGCAATTCTCGCATCCGTGAGGTACATCTCCCATTCCCAATTCCCAATTCCCAATTCCCAATTCCCAATTCCCAATTCCCCATTCCCAATTCCCAATTCCCCATTCCCAATTCCCAATTCCCTATTCCCAAAACCAATAGCGAATGTACCTCACAAGTATGAGAAACGCTATAAATCAAAACCTTTGCCCAAGACCAAACTGAAGCTTGCTGTCACCTTGATCATTAAAACCGTAGTCTGCTCTAAGCACACCAATGGGAGAGTCTACCCGTAAACCAGCCCCGTAACCAAAGCCGCTACCGGGTTTACCCCTAACTATTCCTGGCTCTCCTGGTACACTGGGAGCTGAACCTAAGTCAGAGGCAAAGTCAGCAAACAAGACTGCACCCACTGGCTTAAAGATGGGGATACGATACTCAGCGGAAGCTAACACATAGCTGCGACCACTGGCAACATCCCCACTGCCATAACCTCGCACCGAATTTTGACCCCCCAAGTTAAAGGCGCGGTAAGGAGGTAAGTCACCAATGGTTGTACCTCCTTGAACATTAAAAGCCAGTACTTCTGAATTTTCACCATTAAACAAACTAACCGGTAGGTAATGAGAGTAATTTGCCTGAAGTCGGTTCATCAGAATATTACCGCTGCCTATGGGTAAAGACTGCTCTGTACTAAAGCTGAGGAGGGAACCTTGGGTAGGATTAATTGGATTATCCCGTTGGTCTTGGGCTACTTCCAGAGATAAACTGACTAAGTCATCAATACCAGTATCGCTAAAGGAGAGGGGATTACCTAAAGGGTCTTCTGGGAGGAGATTACCGTCGCGATCGCGTATACTGGTGCGGTCATAATTCAAGCCTACTGAAGTATCCCAGCCATTTACTGGTTTAGTCAAGGTGATGCCACCGCCAAAATGTCCTTCGTTGGGAGTTTCAAATTCTTGATCTTGTTCCAAAGGTATGTCACCTTCAAAAGTTCGGGATACGGTTCTACGCCTAAAAGCTTCCACATTATACCCTGGTTTCTCCGGACTGCTGGCACGGTAAGGACTGCCATAATTGCCTTCAAACTGTAGATCCCTGGCACTTAACT
>JAAHHL010001851.1 GCA_010672185.1 Caldora sp. SIO3E6
GTTAACCACATTAAAAAGGTTGCAAGATATTATGCAGGAAAGATGCACTCTTGGGATGTGGTTAATGAAGCTGTCTACCCCACACATGGAAGAGCAGAAGGTTTGCGGAACTCACCCTGGCTAGAGTTTTTAGGTCCAGATTACATTGAGCTTGCCTTTCACACTGCCAGAGAAGCAGACCCTAAGGCTTTGTTGGTATACAACGAAAATCATTTATGGTACGAGGGTCAGCTGCGTTCCAATACACCTAGTGGAGAAGCTAAGAGAGCTGCTGTTCTTAAGCTGTTAGAGCGTTTAAAGTCCAAGGGTACTCCAATCGATGTTTTGGGTATTCAAGGTCACCTGCGGGGACATCAATTAGAGCAACTTAATCCCAAAAAGCTGAGAGCTTTTCTCGCTGATGTCGCCGATCTTGATCTCAAAATCATGATTACTGAACTAGATGTGAGGGATCATAAACTGCCAAAAGACATTGATGTTCGCGATCGCTTGGTAGCCAAAGCTTATGAAGACTTTCTATCAGTAGTGCTAGATGAGCCAGCAGTGATGGCTGTCTTTACCTGGGGATTAAGCGATCGCGATACTTGGCTCTCAAAATTTGCACGACGTAAGGATGGTTTGCCAGTTCGACCTTTGCCACTGGATGCTCAACTGAATCGCAAGTTAGCCTGGAATGCTATAGCTCGTGCTTTTGATAATGCTCCTATGCGATAATGTTTCCGTATTTTGTGATTCAACCAGCTTAGTGATTATTTCATCGGAGTAGAAGGGAACATGTCAGTTAAAGACCAACCTTTAGTTAGTATCGGCATACCAACTTATAATCGACCCCAAGGTCTACGCCGCGCTTTAGAGTCTATTGTTAAACAAACATACCAAAACTTGGAAATAATTGTTTCTGACAACTGTTCTTCAGAGACAGAAACGGAAACAGAAACAGAAATGATTGTTCAAGAGTTTATGGCAAAAGATGGTCGAATTCAATATTTCCGCCAAGAAGAAAATATAGGTCTATTTTATAACAAAAAATTTCTTTTTGAGGCATCTCACGGTGAATATTTTACTTGGTTATGCGATGATGATGAGCG
>JAAHHL010001852.1 GCA_010672185.1 Caldora sp. SIO3E6
CCCCTTCCCTCGACAACGAACTGCTTTATCCCGATAGTGACGGTAAACCCTTGGCTGATAATACCACCCAATCACGCTTAATTTTCACCATAAAAGGAGGTCTCGATGCTCTGTTTAAAGACAGAGCCGATGTCTTTATTGCTGCTGATTTGCTCTGGTATCCGGTGCAACTCACCCCACAGCAAATCAAAGAACTTGAAGAACCCCAAAGACAGGCACCGGATGTGATGGTGGTGTTGGGAAGACCTAAAGGCGAACGGGGTTCTTACCAGCAATGGCTGGAAGACAATATAGCGCCGCAGGTAGCGTTTGAAATCCTTTCCCCCGGCAATACCAAACAGGAAATGGAGACAAAGTTTAATTTTTATCAAAAGCATGGCATTGAGGAATATTACTTATACGACCCAAAAAATAATCGCTTGCAAGGCTGGCAGCGAAAGGGGAAAAAATTAACTGCAATCACTCCAATGGAAGGCTGGAGTAGTCCGCTTTTGGGGATAACATTTAGCACAAGCGAGGGAGAATTAGTATTATTTCACCCCAATGGGGAGCGCTTTGTCTCTTATGTGGAGATTGTCGAGCAACGCGATCACGAACGTGCAGAAAAAGAACGGGAACGTGCAGAAAAAGAACGGGAACGCGCAGAAAAAGAACGGGAACGTACAGAAAAAGAACGGGAACGTGCAGAAAAAGAACGGGAACGTACAGAAAAAGAACAAGCACAAATGGCTTTGGAGGAGGAACGCAGGAAAAATAAACAATTACTTGCTCGCCTTTTAGAACTCGGTATCGCTCCCAACAGTCTCTCTTGATTCTGCGGTGCGCTCTCTGTAATAATCTAAGTTAGGCTTCAAAGTATTAATCATTTAAGGCATTCAAAATTCCAAACAATCATTTTGAACTAAAAATTGCTAACTTTACATTGGACTGAGCCAATGGTACAACAACTCTCATCCCCTTCCCTCGACAACGAACTGCTTTATCCCGATAGTGACGGTAAACCCTTGGCTGATAATACCACCCAATCACGCTTAATTTTCACCATAAAAGGAGGTCTCGATGCTCTGTTTAAAGACAGAGC
>JAAHHL010001853.1 GCA_010672185.1 Caldora sp. SIO3E6
TCAAGCCCATTGAAGTAGAGCGCCCCGTCATCCGCAATCTGGGAATATTTCTTGAGCCACTTATCCTTGAGCCTCCCATCATTGCGCCTGATTTCGGATTGAGGCTTGGCATAAAGTAAAACGGAATAGACCTCATCCCCTTCAATTCTTCGGCAATTGAGACTGGCTATTTTGGGATTGATCGCGCTTAGAGTAACCAGCTCATGCCAGAAATCGCCTGGAATCTGGCTAAGAAGCTCCAGCTTTTGCGATGCAATAGATTCCGATTTTTGATTTTGCATGAACCTTCATCTCCTTTTAGCGATGGAATGAAGGCTTCTCAGTGAGAGGGTGAGCTGTGCTTGGTTCCCTTCTTGTCAGTCTCTTGTCTATAGGGTGATACCTCTGTGATTGACAAGTGGTATTCCTAATGGATGCAAGAATGTCATTTTTCGGTTACCCTCTAATTAGTATTGTTTATTGGGTTGAAGGTTTAACCAAGGGGGAGCGAAAGCTTCATTCTGAGAAACCTTCGGCTTTTTTTTGCCGATATTTACAATTTAATTTATAATTCTGTCGATTGAAAAAGTATTTTTTGGCTTTTGCAACGGATACACAGATTAGTGCCATTTTCCTATCACCTCGCCTTCAGAACTTGCATTGCGTTGACTCAACCTTTCATTTCGCTCAGTCTCAGCGCGACTGACACCGAAAGCATTATCAAATCGACGCTCCAACGTTTCAGTAGCCAAAGCCATTACCAAAGCTAAAGCCTGTTTTTTGCCTTGAAAACACTGGTTAACCCAGTAAGCTGTTGCAACTTCTAAAGGTAATGCATTGAATCTGCTCTGGCCTCGCTTGCCTTCTTCAGATTCAATCTCTATTTGTTCGGGGGTGTAATCGGTATAGCCCTGACCCAGTAAGCCTTTGATGGCTTTTGACCCCAAAAAACGTAATGCGTTAACTGGAGGTTTGTCTACAGCTTGGGCTACCTGAGCCTGAGACATTCGGTATGACCCATCCGGTAGCATGAACCCATCTATCTGCTGAGAACCGATTTGTACTGAGGCACGAGTAGTCCTGATTGATTCAGTC
>JAAHHL010001854.1 GCA_010672185.1 Caldora sp. SIO3E6
CCTCCTTGCCTCCCTTGTCCTCCTTGCCTCCCTTGTCCTCCTTGTCCTCCTTGTCAGCACTAACTCACATTAGTAACCCAATGGTGTCTTTGCCATTGGTTCTGGTTTACTGGTTTTCTTGAGTGATGCCCTATAGGGTTGGCTCTCGGTCGCTGGGGGTAAAATAATAGTGTTGGCTTGGGTGGGATTAATTAAACCAGTAGCTGGGCTTTCAGCCTGTTGAGCCAATTGGTTTTTCATCACTTCATTCGTCTTAGTCAATTCTCGTTCATTGCGTTGCAGGGTTTCCAATTTACGGTACTCTTGCCCCCACTGCTGTTGGTTATATACTGTCCAAGAATAAATCGTTAGAGTGGCTCCAACCAGTACAAAGGCAAGAATATCGGAGCCACGCTGCATCAATAGCAAGGTTTGCAGCCAGATAGGTGTTGGTCTGCGCGAACTGTTGAGCCGAGTTACTTTTTGTCCAACTACTGCAGATGAAATACTGGTCACCCTAGTGGAAGCTCTTAAGCGGGTCTCCCCAAGCCTGGAGCTGGCAGCTGGTCTTCTATACCGAGGTTGTTGAGTGGAAACAAATGGGCGAGGGACAGCATTCATAAGTGTTTTGTAGTTCTTCGGTTAGCAACTAGCGAATAACTGAGCGCTACTCGCTCAAAACTAGACAATAGACCTAATCCTAGCATCACCTTACCAGCTTGCCCTGCTCTCTTGTTCCCCCCATATAGTAAGTAAACCAATAGTCAAATCAAGACATTGGTTTACTGCTTGGTTTTGTGTAACATCCTATTTCCTCCTTCGGCAAGAGGCATCCTGAGGAGCAACCTCTGTAAAGTTGATAGTTCGTTAACTTTGATTGAAAAAAGTCTATCTTTCCAAACAGATATCGTAAAAAAACAATTCTTCATGTTAAAAAAGTAGAGTTACAGTGGTCTAGCGTGACGTCTCTTTCGACCCAATCTTTTAAATCAAGAGGAGTGTATGAACAAGAAATTAGTTGGTTTGGTTCTTTTACTGAGTTTGGGAGTCGCTTTAACTGGCTGCCCAGGAGGTGGAGATGATGCTGGGGGA
>JAAHHL010001855.1 GCA_010672185.1 Caldora sp. SIO3E6
TTTTATCAAGTTAATCACGGTTGGAACCAAGAAGTCGGGGATCTTGAGAACCTGGGAAAGATGGAATTAAGCGATCAGCGCAAGCTGGTGCTGTAAGCAATCGCATCTGTGTTGTAAATTATATTGAGGCGCGATCGCTGGGCAGGCACTGATAAAATACAATTGCAAGCAATTGTGGTGATAAAAATGACTGAAACTCAAACTAATCGCCCACTCCGCAGAGGCAGAGTTTTTCCTGAAATTCAATGGTCTCCAGGAAAAAAAGCTAAAGCACAAGCAGAAAGGAAAGAAATTCATCAGCTTTGTTGGCCAATTTTTGAGCGACTACAGCCTGAATTAATCAAAACTCACTACAACTGGTTAATTTCTATAGAACCTGAGAGTGGTACTTACATTATTGAACCAGACATGATAGCGATGATGAAGAAAATACGTCAGACTTACCCAGGTAAGAAAAACTTTATCTTTACCATTAACGAAACAGGGGTTTCCGGAACTATATGATTCAAGGTACATTGAGTAACGGGAATGAACTGTTTTTTCCCATTGAGTTAATTACAAGTGAGGGACTAGGGCTTGAAGTTGATGCTCTTTTAGATACAGGATTCTCAGATTGGCTAGCCATTGATGAGCAAGACCTAGATGGATTAGGCTGGCTATACATGGGTGATCGACGGATGCTAACAGCAAGGGGAGATGCAGAATTTGATATCTATGAAGGAAAAGTACGAATAGATGAACAAGAGTTGAATATCCCCGTTCATGTAGGATCTGGAGTTCCAGAAGTTTTAATCGGTCGTGGATGGTTAGAAACTCGGCGCTTGGTAGTAGATATTCCTCTGGGAATTTTAACTTTGGGCTAATAAATCTGGTTCTGGGATGCTCCCTTTAATACAAAACCTACCCTAGGGATAACCTGGTAATAAGAAACTGGGAATTGGGGAATTGGTTGTACTAATCGGCAACATATTGGGCGGGTTTTGATTTGAATATTCGGGTCAAATGGGATAGGTTATCCCTAAACCCGCCCCTACGATACTCTATAGGTGCGCAGCTTCTCCATT
>JAAHHL010001856.1 GCA_010672185.1 Caldora sp. SIO3E6
CCGACGATGGAGAGCAATGCAATGGTTATATATCACCCCAGCAGCGTTGATGGTTTGCTTGAGATAACGATTGCGCTTGTGACTGTAGAGCTTAAACTTCAGAGTTTGCATAATGTTTATTATACTAGGTCTATGTTAATGCACCGCATCAAGGGACGCACTGCCAGATTCGGTGAGAAAAGAGTTTCCTGAATTAATGAAGCTTCCAAGTATGTGGACGAGAGCTTATGCAAGTCTCAACAGCAGGCAATGTTGCTAGTTCAACTATTCAGAAGTACATTGAGGCTCAAGGGAAAGACTGACGGCACTTAAAAGTGCATACGCTACATCCCACCCTTAAAAGAGGTGGGCTTTGCTTGTTGTTCTGTAACGTTAAACCTAACCAACAGTACGATTTCAGGAAATTCCAGCACCGGTCATGGCGGCGGCATTGGCACTAGTGGTGCAACAATTCGCAACAGTACAATCACTGATAACAGTGCAGGGTTCACTGGTGGTGGCATCTGGAGATGGGGGGGAGCAGGAACAATCGAGATTGCCAACACCATCGTTGCCGAGAATGTTGCCGACGTAGCAGGAAATGATCTTGCTGGCGCATTCGCCACAATCCAGGACAGTCTCATCGGCGATATTACCGGAGCAACCATTACCACCAATGTCAACAACCTTATAGGAGTCGATCCCCAACTCCTGCCTTTAGGTGATTATGGGGGAGCCACCCAAAGCCATGCCCTCCATCCTGATAGTCCTGCTATTAATGCGGGCAATAATGCTCTTGCTGCTGGACTTGACCAACGGGGAGCCAATCGCCTCAACGGTAAGGTAGATCTGGGAGCTTTTGAAGCTCAGGGTTATTCCTTTACCCTTAGTGCGGGCAACAACCAAAGTACCACCGTTAATACCAACTTTGCCACGGATTTGCAAGTCCAGGTGGTGGAAACCTTTGAGGATAAACCTCTTCCCATTGCCGGTATTGAGATTACCCTCAATCCTCTGGGCACAGGAGCCAATGCCAGTTTAGGTAATACTACCCTAACCACCGAGTAAGAACACACGGCTGAACT
>JAAHHL010001857.1 GCA_010672185.1 Caldora sp. SIO3E6
TCTCTAGGTTAATATCAACATATCTACAATCGTCTAGCAAAGACTATGCTCAGGGATACTCTCAAGGAAGAAATTGAGCACCTCAGTGAAAGTCAACTAAGAAGAGTCGCTGACTATATTACTTTGGTTAAACTCCAAACTCAACATACATCACAAAATGAACCTTTGTGGCAATGTGCAACTTCGGCACAACGAGTGCAGAATTTTAGAGCCTGGGTTGAGCAACTTCCCAAAACCGGATTGAGTCTCCCGGATGAAGCTTTTAATCGGGAAAGCATTTACTAATATAGATGTAGTTAACGAAGATTCGGATGTTGGGTTTCGCCGATGTTATTGTTAGGTCAAATTGGGATAAATACTTGCGGCTCCACCCAACCTACAATATAAACGCGATGGCACTAGGTAAAGGCGGATACTACGTGACACGGATTGCCTCCTGTTCAACAGAAGCTCTAATCTGTGGTTTGAGCGATCGCTTAGTTACCAAGTCTACTTTTGTTCTGAGTTGGTCTTCTAGGTAAAATTTTAGATCCATATAGCGATCGAAGGTTACTGCTCCTTCAAATTCGACTAAAATATCCACATCACTCTCCGCTGTTGCTTCATCCCTCGCTACTGAGCCAAAAATGAAGATAGTTCTGACTCCGTAGCTTTTGATTGCGTTTTGGTGGGTAACTAGAATCGACCGTACTTCATCCTGCTGCATAATCTACTTGCTAATTTGATTAACTTCAGTTGGAGACGACGCCGATTTTCCTGTTGGGTAAAGCCGTTATCAATATCTGCGGCTTCTTCCAATTTATACCAAATCCGGTATCGATATACCCGCTATGCCCACATTGTAGAGACGTTTCATGAAACGTCCCTACAGGGATTTCACGGTTTGCTCAAAACGGCTCATCTCCTGTTCCAAGTCTTCTGGGGGATAGTCAAAAACAGGAATACCAACCTTACCAAGCAGTTCCATAAAGGTGGGTTTTGAGTATTCAGATAGCTCAGCTGCCTGTCCTAGGGAAAGCTTACCAATCTCGAAGAGCTTGGCTGCAAGTAGAAACTTTGCCTC
>JAAHHL010001858.1 GCA_010672185.1 Caldora sp. SIO3E6
TGGTTCCGGTGGTGCTTATGAAATATCCCAACGGATGACAGCCTTAATCGGTTGGGGAGGTACTACTGATTTTACCGATTCTTGGGTCTATGACCAAGCGGCAGATACCTATGCTTTAGATGCAGAGATGGCGCAGAAGTTGCAAGAAGCCAATCCCGAAGCCTTTCGCAATGTTGTCGGCAGGATGCTAGAAGCTCATGGCAGGGGTTTCTGGCAACCTAGTGAGGAGAAGTTGCAGAAGTTGCGGGAGTTGTATGATTTAGCAGATGAGGAGATTGAAGGAGTCAAGGTTTAATCAAAATCTTCAACAATTTAACTAATATAGCAGTTGTCAAGGCGATTAGGACAAAGCCAAATTTAGTAAACCTTCACCTGTCAATCTTTTTCCCTCTGCCTTTGCCTTCTGCCTTCTGCCTTGGAGCCCTCTGCCTTTTGCTATAAATTGCCCATGTTTGCCCACCCATCTTATACCATATATAAGTAATAGCTGATTTCTTATATATGGTATCAGATGAACAATCACTTATTATTCGTACAGAGCATGGGTTGACAATCGCAGGCACTCGCATCACCATTTACGATGTAATAGATCATCTTGCGGCAGGCTGGACACCCAAGCTAATTCTGAACTGGCTTCCTTTGACAGAAGAACAACTTAATGCGGCACTCTCCTACATTGATGCTAATCGCACTGAGGTAGAAGCAGAATATCAAACTGTCTTACAAGCAACTCAAGAAATGCGGGAGTACTGGGAGGATAAAAATCGGGAACGTTTGGCTCAAATTGCTAAGTTACCTCCCAAAGCAGGACAAGAAGAGATTTATGCTAAACTCCAAGCCTGGAAAGCGAAGCTTGGACTTAGTGCATGATTGTTTTGGTTGATTACAATTTGACAGGTTATGTCGTTATTTTGTGCTATTATTATTGGATAATGGGATAGTTATGCGCCTATAGACCCTCTGTGAACTCTGTGCCTCTGTGGTTCCATTGCCAGGATGCCTCATCTAAATGAGAAAAGCTATAAAATGATTACCTTACAGCTAGAGATAGACATTTCTGAA
>JAAHHL010001859.1 GCA_010672185.1 Caldora sp. SIO3E6
TCTAAAACCTAAAACCTAAAACCTAAAACCTCGATCCTGAGATATTTTCAGCCATAGTGCAAGATCTCAGGTATACACACCCTACGATAGGGTTTGCTAACCTCATGATTATCCCACAGTATTGGAGGGCGCACCTTGTTGCGCCCTGGTGTATCCTAAAGCTGAAACTCAACATTATCCGCATTCAACTGTCATCCAAAAAGCTGATAGCTGAATGCTGATAGCTGAATGCTAATTAGAAGCCATTACCTATGCGCTCATCACTGATGTGAGTGTCCTCCTCCAGTAATTCTCCAACCCCTTCTGATACATCCTTGGGATTCATAAAGATAATTTTAGCATTTTTACTTTCACCCAATTTCTGGTTAGCATCCACGAAACGTTGAGCAACGAGATATTTCAATACTTCCTTACTATTGGACTGTCCTTTGAGAGCTTGAGCAATCATTTCAATGGCTTGCACTGTACCTTCTGCTCGAGAAATAGAAGCTTGTTTCTCTCCTTCTGCCTTGAAAATTGCCGCTTGTTTCTCACTTTCAGCAGCTCGCTCTTTCTCTAAGGATTCCATAATCGAGTCGGGTAGTTTAATCTCTTGCACTTCAACCCGCAGCACATTGACTCCCCAATCATCAGTAGCCTTATCCAATTCCTCTAACAAAGTTTTATTAATCTCGCTTCTAGAAGAATAAGTTTCATCTAATTCCTGACTTCCAATTGCTGAACGCAGAGTTGTGATAACTAGATTGCCAATCGCATCCTCAACATTCTCAACTTCATAGTAGGCTTTCACCCAATCGAATACTCGCCAGTAGATAATCGCATCAACTTCAACAGAAATATTGTCTTTAGTGATGGCTGGCTGAGGTGCAATGTCCAAAATTTGTTCGCGAGTGGTTTTTTCTATAGCAATCTTCTCGACAAAGGGAACAATAAAATTAAGACCAGGATCTAGTTTTCTGTTATATTTACCTAATCGCTCTACCAGAGCTTCATTGCCCCCATTAATAATTTTGGTTGAACCGATGGTGTAGCCGAAGAGCACTAAGATCATCGGGGCAATAA
>JAAHHL010000186.1 GCA_010672185.1 Caldora sp. SIO3E6
TAAATTCACTCATTCTTGACAAGTGCTGCTGTTTTGGGGATTATATCTAATAATGGAATAGGTGTGGTCATATAAACTATATTCTCGGAGTAAGAACTAGAAGAAATAACCACAGAGACACAGAGGGCACAGAGAGAATCTCTATTCTAGATGTCTAATTCTTTTCGTTCCTTGATTATTGTCAGCAACTTTTGCACTAAAGGACGCTCGGATAGTACCGACTCCTGTCCTTCTCTAACTACCTCTATCAAAAAGTCGCTCAAATTGTCGTACTTTCTAACAGTACTAGGATGCTCTGAACCTAAAGAGCGCTGGTCAATTTCACAAGCTTCCAGATATAATGGTTCAGCTTCGGAGTAACGTCCCTGGGATTGGTATAGTAAGGCTAAGTTGTTGAGATAGGTGGCTAACAAAGGATGGTCTTGTGGAGAGAAGCTCTTAGCGGTTGCGATCGCTTGTTTATACAAAGGCTCCGCTTTACTGTAGCATCCTTGAGAACGGTAAAGTTCAGCTAAGTTGTTGAGGTGGGTAGCTAAGTCATGATTGTTTTCTGGTAGGGATTGCTGTCCGTCAAAAATGTCTTTGAGTTGATCAGACATTAAAAGAAAGAACCACAAAGGCACAGAGGACACAAAGGGAATATATGTGCGCACATTTTCCCATTATGAAATAATAATAGCACAAAGCCAACACCATTCCCAGATCACTGAGGGCGAGTTTTGTTCCAAAATTATCGTATCGTGGGTCAAGGTTAACCCTAAACCCGCCCCTACAACGATCGCACTCATTATTAATTAGGGTTTACTGAATAACTATTTAAGCCATACCAGACAAGCTTTTCAATCGTTATCATTCCAGTAAAGTGCAAGGGAATGATATTTTTTGTTTCAAAAACCTTGCACTTTTACCAGAAAATTACTCCTGAACTCTTAACTTATTACTTATTACTTATTACTTATTACTTCAAAACCCGCGTCAATCGACTTATTCAGCAGACCCTAATTATTCATTACTTCATTCCCCTTGCCGTTGCAGATAAATTTGAGCAACACCATCCCTGGGGTTTTGTTGTAAACACTCATTGAACAGGGATTTTGCTTGCTCAAATGCTCCTTGATAGTGGTAAATCAGAGCAGCTTCAAATATCGACTTTGTGGCTAACTTGGCTTCCTTTTGAGCAGTAGGATCAGCCTCAAATACCTCAAATATCCCCACATTTTTGGCTTTACCTCGAACTTGTACCCGAGCAATTAAACGCATAGCATACTGCATCGGGTCTTCAAGCTCAGCTAAGGTATGATGAGAAATTAGCAGGGGAGTTTGGTAAACTTTGGTTAACTGTTCGAGGCGTGAGCTAAGATTAACTGTGTCTCCAATAACAGTCGTATCGATACGAGAATTACCACCTACTGTTCCTAGCATCAAATTCCCTGTATTAATGCCAATACCAATTTCGATAGGTGGACGACCAACTTGTTGTCGGATTGAGTTATATTCCGCCAGGATTTTCAACATGGTGACTGCTGCATTCAGGGCACTATCTGCACTTCCGGCAAACAGCGCCATAATGGCATCACCAATATATTTATCAATAAAACCACCATTTTCAATAATTGCCGGTTCCATACGTTGAAGATAACCATTGATAAACTTAAAAGTATCTTCCGGGGTCATTTGTTCGGAACGAGTGGTGAAAGAACGGATATCGGAAAATAGAACCGACATTTTTTTCTCAATCGATTCTCCCAGTTGAATTTCGGTAATATTTTTGCGGGCTAGAGACTGCAAAAATTGACGAGGGACAAACCGGGACATAGCTTCATTGAGTAGGAACAATTCTTGGGTAAACTGCTCTCGTTCCGCTTCAGCTTTTTTGCGTCCACTGATATCCTGGAAAGAAGCGATCGCTTGGAAGATTTGACCGGTTTTATTCCGAATCGGAGTAGTTGAGACTTCTAAGGGCATGATCCGATCCGGGTAATGAATTTCGAGGTCCTCCACATGCACTGCTTCTCCAGCTAAGGAACGCACAATTGGCAATTGTTCCGTAGGATATAATTCTTCAGTCCCTGCTTGATAAAGGTTAAAATCTGTTGAGAGTTCCTGAGTCTTCGTCTCCGGCAAAGCCTCTAACTTAAGTAACTCCTGGGCTTTCTGATTGGCATAGGTCATTTTTCCTGTAGTATCGTGAACAGTAACACCAATCGGTATGGCTTCCAAAATCTGAGTCAGACGACGCTCACTTTCCCGCAGTTGAGCGTTCTGCTCTTCTAGTAGTTTGATATACTGGTATTTCTTCAGAGCTTCTTTCAGGGTAAGATTGAGATCCGTAGCATCCCAGGGTTTAGCCAGATAGCGGTAAAGGTCAGCTGAGTTGACTGCATTGCCCACTGCATCTACCCCAGCGTGACCAGTGAGCATAATTTTCAGGATATTGGGGTATTGGTCATGAATCTGACTAAGGAGTTCATCACCTTTCATTCCTGGCATTAGATAATCAGACACCACCGCAACAATTTCGATTTCTCCTGCATGTAGTTCTGCGATAATTTCTAGAGCTTCTTCACCACTTTCGGCAGCTTCTATTTGGTAATCTTGACCAAAGTTCCGCAATAATTCTTCAGAAAGACCCTCCAACACCATTGGTTCGTCATCTACTAAAAGAATTGCTAGTTCACTCATACTCATTCTGGTTTGCTGAAAAAGTTTTCTTGTGAGGATAGGGAACTGTTTGTCTATATTGCCATATATTCATCCAATCTAGGATAGACAAAAAGTGGATAGGTTGTAATGGTATCAATGCTCTTTTTTTGAATTTTGTCAACCCCCCAAACTATTAAATCATGAATTGACAAGATTTTAGCTTTATATCACGTCCGCCTAATTATCCGTAATAAAAATTTCGACCCGTCCCCGCGTCTATTGACTCAATTCCAAACCTCGTGAGATGATTTTGATCAACTCCTCCTCCTGCCAGGGTTTATAAATACAGCAGTACAGATTAGCTTCTTCCTTGGCTCGCTCGATCGCTTGTTCATCGGCTTGTCCGGTTAACATAATCGTAGTGATACCATGAAAGCGCTGATGTACTTGAACTAAAAATTCGTCCCCCCGCATTCCCGGCATCAGCCAATCGGAAACAATCACGACAATCTTTATTCCCTCTTCATGGAGATCTTCCAAGATTTCCAGCGCTTCCTCCGCACTTTCGGCAGCTTCATACAAAAATTGTTCGCCAAAGTGACGGCTAATTTGCTCTAGGAGGCTTTCCAGGATAACGGTTTCATCATCAACACATAGGATTACTGCTTCATTCATGCTTTGGGAATTGGGAATTGGGAATTGGGAATTGGGAATTGGGAATTGGGAATGGATAATCTACAATTTACCGAACACCTAATGTTGGAGTAATCGTAGGGTGTGTTAGCGTAGCGTAACGCACCACAATGCTGGTACTTCTATTCCCAAGAAAGACATTGTGAAACCTTCTGAAAGCTGACAGCTGATAGCTAAAAACTCTTACGAATTAGGCTTGGGTTGATTAGAGGAATCTTTAAGCAGGGGTTTATTTTTAACAATAATATTTTCAATTAATTCTCGACAGGTTGGATCGGGTTTACCTGGTGGTGTTGGTGATTTGGCATTTCCGGGTCCTAATGTCGTTGTCGATTCCTGGGAATTTGGAGGACTGATTTCGATTAATTGGTCAAGTTGATCATCATAAGCTTGTAAGAGTTGGCTGTCGCTTTGAGATTCTAACCAGGCTTCAATCGTATTAGCAATATCCTCGTCACTCTGCAAATCGCCAATTTTCTGGTATACCTCCTCTAGAGATGCCAAGGAAATGATGTTTGTTTCAAAGAGATTGATGAAAGCTTGAGTGCTAGCGACATACGTGGACATGGGTTATTCTCCTTTACCAATAACACAAAATGCAGACCAATAATAGGCAGAATTGAACGGTTTGGTAGTTGCCCCAAAATCTTGCTTCTGCTGATCAAACTGTTTCCTTAATTTAGATTTCCAAAAGCGACTCAGTTTGGATTGACTCAGCCAAGCTTGAAAGTCTTCTATAGTAGAATCCCGCAGCCAAGATTGAGCGGTTCGCATAGCTAGGGTGATATGATCTTGCTGCTGGAGTTCTTCATAAAATTTGGTCATCAATAAAGCAGTAGCAGTGGCATCAACTGTCCAGAGGCTACTGACGACATTGGTACTCCCGGCGAGGAGGAAGCCGTAGGGTAAGCTGATATATTCATCGCTGTTCCCCGAATCGGGAATTCCGGTTTCGCAAGCAGAGAGGTTGACAAGGCGACAGTTGTTGAGGCGGAAATTGGCAATAATTTCTCTGACGGTTAGCTTACCATCGGCAAGCTTTAACCCGGAATCAAGAGGTGATTCTGGCTTGAAGTAGCCGTGACAGAAGAAGAAGAGACAGTGAGCGTTTGGCAGTTTTGGCTGTTGGGTAGACAAATTTGTATTAGGGATGTCCCTTCCCTGCATCTCCAAATCCCGCATTTCCTCAAACAGTGCAGATTTCGTAGCTTCCTCATTTCTTAAAATGTGGGAGTGAGTAAACTGTTTCTCAATCGCACTAACTGCACCCTTATCCTTTCCGTACAAGTCATCGGTAGGAGTTTGGATAGCAAAGAGGTTGCTGAATTTGTTGCGTTGTCTGGTTTGTAATTGTTGTAGAAGTTGGCAACTAGGAGCATAACTTATACCACCTGAGAAGCAATCGAGGAGATAGGTTGGTGAGGTATCAGTATTTGCGGTGGAATCCTTGGTCATGGGTAAACTGTGTAATGGCAATAGATGGAGGAAGCGGTGGGGGATAAGGATTAATCGATTGCAGGAGGAGGGAAGGAGTTGGAGGATTTCCTTGAGGTGGAGGATTTGGGAGAGGTTTTGCAGTGCCTCGGTGAGTCGGTTGCGCCAGGTTTCAGGTTCGTTATCGTAGCTTGGCAGGTAAGTTGAAAAAGTAAAATCGCGCAAGGCTTGTAAATCTGCCGATGTCGATTGCCAGAAGGAAAGGGGAGCATCTTTGGTGATAATGAAGGCAAGGAATGTGTCATTGCTGATATACCACTCAATTACGGCAGTTTCCCGATCCAGGGTTTGCTGAAATAAGTCGAATTGGAAACTGGAACCGATGGGGAGATAACTATCCTGCAATTGGTTACGTTGCTGGCGTAAGTCTTGCAGACTTTGTGCCAATTCCCGATAATTTGCGGCTTGACCCTGTTGGATTTGGTATTGAGCCTTAGCGATTTCATCCCGGAGTTGGGCAAGTTCCTCAGCATCTTCCAGAGGAAAAATGGAGTGGGAGTCCCTTAGGAAGATTGCTTCGACTAGGTTGCGGGTTTTGCTACGTTCAGCATATTCTAGGGCTTTAGTTGGTTGGTTCAGTTGCAGGCAGGTTTCTAGCATGTACCGATAAAGTCGGTTCCACTCTTCTGCCAATTTCTGTTTACTCTCGTCTCCCGACAGAATCTCTTCCCGTAGGAATTCGGTAGTTTGGATAGTAGCTACAAAGGTATCGTAGGCATCCTGCCATTGTTGGGCTTCTCGGTAAGCAAGTCCCAGGTTAAATAAGCTATCACTGTGGCTTTGGGGGAAAGCTTCACGGGTGCGAATTTGTAGGGCATTTTTCAAAGAAGCGATGGCAGATTCTAAATTATCTGCCTTTTCTCCGAGTATCCGATATAGATAAGCACTAGCTAAATTGTTCTGAGTCCATGCCCAGTCAACGGGGAAAGCTTCACGGGTATAAATTTCTAGAGCATTATTACAAGAAGCGATGGCAGCTTCCAAATTATCTGCCTTTTTTCCCCGTATCCGGTCGGTATAAACAAGTGCTAAATTATTCTGAGTCCTTGCCCACTCAACAGGGAAAGCTTTACGGGTGTAAACTTCTAGAGCATTTTTCAAAGAAGCGATGGCAGATTCTAAATTTTCCGCCTTTTCTCCGAGTATCCGATATAGATAAGCACTAGCTAAATTATTCTGAGTCCTTGCCCAGTCAACAGGGAAAGCTTCACTGGTGTAAATTTGTAGGGCATTTTTGTAAGAAGCGATAGCAGCTTCTAAATTTTCCGCCTTTTCTCCGAGTATCCGATATAGATAAGCACTAGCTAAATTATTCTGAGTCCTTGCCCACTCAAAAGGGAAAGCTTTACGGGTGTAAACTTCTAGGGCATTTTTGTAAAAAGCGATAGCAGCTTCTAAATTTTCCGCCTTTTCTCCGAGTATCCGATATAGATAAGCACTAGCTAAATTATTCTGAGTCCTTGCCCACTCAAAGGGAAAAGCTTTACGGGTGTAAACTTCTAGAGCATTATTACAAGAAGCGATGGCAGATTCTAAATTTTCCGCCTTTTCTTCCCGTATCCGGTCGGTATAAACAAGTGCTAAATTATTCTGAGTTTGTGCCCACTGTTCAGGGAAAGCTTCACGGGTATAAATTTCTAGAGCATTATTACAAGAAGCGATGGCAGATTCTAAATTTTCCGCCTTTTCTTCCCGTATCCGGTCGGTATAAGCAAGTGCTAAATTATTCTGAGTCATTGCCCACTGTTCAGGGAAAGCTTCACGGGTATAAATTTCTAGAGCATTTTTGTAAAAAGCGATAGCAGCTTCTAAGTTATCCGCCTTTTCTCCGAGTATCCGGTCGGTATAAGCAAGTGCTAAATTATTCTGAGTCGTTGCCCAATCAAAGGGGAAAGCTTCACAAGTACGAATTTGTAGGGCATTTTTGTAAGAAGCGATGGCGTCTTCTAAATTATCTGCCTTTTCTCCGAGTATCCGATATAGATAAGCATTGGCTAAATTATTCTGAGTCCCTGCCCAGTCAACGGGGAAAGCTTCACGGGTGTATATTTGTAGAGCATTTTTGTAAGAAGCGATGGCAGCTTCTAAATTATCTGCCTTTTCTCCGAGTATCCGGTCGGTATAAGCAAGTGCTAAATTATTCTGAGTCCCTGCCCAGTCAACGGGGAAAGCTTCACGGGTGTATATTTGTAGAGCATTTTTGTAAGAAGCGATGGCAGCTTCTAAATTATCTGCCTTTTCTCCGAGTATCCGACATAGATAAGCAGTTGCTAAATTATGCTGAGTCATTGCCCAGTCAACAGGGAAAGCTTCACGGGTACGAATCTCTAGAGCATTGTGACAAGAAGCGATGGAATTTTCTAAATTTTCCGCCTTTTCTCCCCGTATCCGGTTGGTATAAGCAGTCGCTAAATTATTCTGAATCGCTGCCCACTGTTCAGGGAAAGCTTCACGGGTGTAAATTTGTAGAGTATTTTTGTAAGAAGCGATCGCAGTCTCCAGATTACTAGCTCTGTTTCCCAAAGTAAATTGCCCAACGAGGTTGCCAAATGTAACCAAATAATATGCAATAGACTGTGCTTCTGCAGGTTCGACTTCTGCTAAAGTCTGTGTTGCCCAAACTTGCAAAATTTGCGTCAAACCATCATCCAGTTTATCCAAATTGGCTTGCAGTAGAGGATAAATTACCTGTGGATTATCATCACTGTCTACTATTGCTAGTAATACCTCCAGCACAAACTGCTTATATTCCTCTGGCGTCGCTGCCACAATTCCCAAACTGTAGGCAATCTTCACTGCGTAGTTGCTCAACCACGCAGCATTCTGGCTCCCCTCCGTTGCCAGATGTTCAGCTACCAATGCCATCATTTGTACTAATCCTGCATCCACGAGTTCCGAATTAGCTTGCAAAACTTGATCTTCTTCCCCAATAGGGGAATCCAACAGGAATTTAATCAGTTCTTCGTAAGCCTGTAAGCGGTTTTCGTCCATTCTGAGGCTGGGAATTTAGAATTTACGTCTAATGTGAACTAAATCAACATATTGCAACCCCATCCTCAGGTTAACCCAACGAATCCCCAGATCGTCAACAAGCGATCGCCTACGGTAACAATGGATAATTGATAATTGATCAATTCGGTTTAAAGCCTCTCCTTGTAAGAAAAAAAAGTGCTCTTGAGATTTCCTGATGTTCAATCAAGCACGGTTTGAATTTACGATTAATGGGGAAGATACAGAGGGCAGGTTTTGATTCTAATATTCTGGTCTAATTGGTTAGGCGATCGCTAAACCCGCCCCTACAATATTTACGATTAATGGGGAAGATACGGAGGGCGGGTTTTGATTCTAATATTCTGGTCTAATTGGTTAGGCGATCGCTAAACCCGCCCCTACAATATTGATGATTAATGGGGAAGATACGGAGGGCGGGTTTTGATTCTAATATTCCGGTCTAATTGGTTAGGCGATCGCTAAACCCGCCCCTACAATATTGATGATTATCTACGAGCGATCGCTTAACATCTACCTCAATAACCCTTTATCTAGCGTTTCTCGGACTCATAAAGTACACTCTTTACTTCAAAGTCTCCCTTTACTTCAAAGTCCCCCTTTACTTCAAAGTCCCCCTTTACTTCAAAGTCCCCCTTCACTTCAAAGTCCCCCTTTACTTCAAAGTCCCCCTTTACTTCAAAGTCCCCCTTTACTTCAAAGTCTCCCTTCACTTCAAAGTCCCCCTTTTTAAGGGGGATTTAGGGGGATCAACATGTGCGCACATTTTCCGATTATAAAAATATAATAGCAGATAATGGGGAAAAAGATGTTGCTTGGGAAACAATTTGTATAGTCAATTATCGGGATTTGGTTTCTGGCTTCTTTTTGGACTGAAGTCCTACTACTGCTTATTACTTCAAAACCCTAATTACCACCTAACGGGCAACTTAACCGTAAAAGTAGTGTTACCGGGAGTAGAAGTAAAGCTAATCTCTCCTTGATGCTTGTCGATAATCTTTTTGACAATATCCAAGCCTAAACCACTGCCTTCTCCAGCAGATTTGGTAGTAAAAAAGGGCTGAAAGATTTTATCCTGAATCTCTGGGGGAATACCACAACCGGAATCTTGGACTTCAACAATAATATGTTGCTCGTGCTGATAGATGCCAATTTCCAGGTTTCCTTTACCATCCATCGCTTGAATGGCATTGTGAATTAAATTCGTCCACACTTGCACTAATTCATCAGGGTAGCAGGAAATCTCTGGAACCGGTTGATAGTTACGAATCAGGTTGACGCCCTTCTTGAGGTAGTTGTGGTAGAGTTGCAGCACGGTTTCCATACCGTCAGTAACTTGGGCTGACTGCTTTTCCCCACTGTCATCATAACGGGCGTAGCTTTTGAGAGCAAAGACGATTTTAGAAGCTCGTTCAACGGCGTTGTTGATATTGTGGCTGTTGGCGTGGAGGCGGGCAATATCGTAGCCTACTTGCACAATTTGCTGAGCTTGGGGAGTTTGTAACAAGGAAATTTGAGACTCAAAGCTGTCATGCAATCCCCCTTCCGTGAGCAAGTGGGCGAGTTGTTTGGCATTGGCAATCTCATAAGAGTTAAGTTGTTGAGTCACGGTGCGCTTAATTTGGCGCTTTT
>JAAHHL010001860.1 GCA_010672185.1 Caldora sp. SIO3E6
TGCCTCCTGCCTCCTGCCTCCTGCCTTCTGCCTCCTGCTATATTAGCAATCCACTGGGCTGTTCCACTCGTCGCTTCCAGTAAGCAATAGCTGGCTCATCTGGATCTACGTTTTCCCACATTCCCAACCAGGAACGAGCGCCATCCAGCTCTTTTTTCCCTAAATACAGTTCAATTTGAGTCTGACAAAAGACGGCAAATTCTTGGAAGTGGAATTTTTTCCGCTGAAGCATAGGTTTGAGCAAGGCTTCCGCAGTTTCGTACTCTTTGTTATCAATATGGTATTTTGCTAAACCAAGCTGAGCAAATAGATAATCGGGGTGTTTTTGGTGTATTAGTTGGGTTAGTTCATAAGCTTCTTGAATACGCTTCTGTTCTTCATAAGCAGTGGCCAGGTTAAACATTAAATCAGGAGCATCGGGTTCAATGGCTAAAGCTTGTTTCAGCAGTAGTTCCGCTTCTTCCGGTTCATCATATTCTAAAGCATCGAGCGCATCAGCAAGCAAATCTTCTACCTCCGGTTGATGCTTTCTAGCTGGTTCATTGTGGATTTCCATCCCCATCAACAAAACCTCTTGCCATTTGCCCCTGAGCCACATCCGCACTTTTTCGGGGGGCAAAAGTCCAGCATTGGAAGCTGCTTGAGCTGCCTCTTGCCGCATGTCATCGGGTCCCCAGTTACTCAGAGCAAAGTCCCGCAGCGCTTCGAGCATTGCTGGTGTTTCTGCCATCGTGGCAAACTTCAAAGCAAAATCCCTACCATTGGGGTCTCCCCGCTCCAGTAATAGGGGAACCAAAGTCACCATTTCTGGATGCTTCTGCAAATACAGCTCGAATAGATCAGTATTTGATACCTGTTTACCTTTGCCTTTAGGCTCCTTCAGAATCTCAACTAGGTCTTCAATAGTTTTTTGGTTAATCCAGTTCCCCATACTATAAGCCCAAGGAGCATGGCGCTTGCTGATAGGTTGTTTGAGGTCATTCAAGTTCTCCCGGGCACTCTCCAATCTTGGGGCCGCTTCCAGAGCTTGCTGCCACAGTTGACGAGCTTCTAGATCAG
>JAAHHL010001861.1 GCA_010672185.1 Caldora sp. SIO3E6
TCAAGGATTAAACAAATCCCACAAAAAGACTCTACCCACTTGCTCCGGTTGAGCTGCAATTCGATAGGCAGTACCACTGCTAGCTGCTGCTTTGGAGTCATAAATACCTAGGGCGCGAGTGCCTTCAATTAAGCGACTTGGTTCCTGCTCCCGTTTTCCTTCTTCCACAATACCGTAGGCAATTTTCACTAAAGCGCGGGAGAGAGCATTAGGGTTGCCAGTGGTTTCCGCTGCAAAATGATCAGCAAAATATTCCCTAGTGCGAGACAAATATAACAGTAGGTAAGTACCAACCAGATAAAACCCGTAGGCAATCAAAGCCGCACTCTGGGCTGCATCTCTTGCTTTTTCACTGCCACTGCGTCCCAGGCGTCGGGCAGTAATGTAAATTAGATAGGTGATTTGCACCAAGGTGGAAGCCACCGTCATTACCGCAAAATCCCAGTGGACGATATGCCCTAATTCGTGAGCATAGACTGTAGCAATTTCATCATCATCTAGGTAAGTAAATAGTCCCTGACTAACTACCAGACGGGCGCTATTGGGTAGGGAACCATAGGTGAAGGCGGTAGGATTTTGATCATCAATAATACCCAGTCGGGGTTGCTTGAGTTGTTTCTCCGCACAAACGTACTGAATAACTTTTGCTGCTTCAGGACTTTGACTCTCCACCTCAGCCAGGGAGACCCAACGGGTTTGGTAAAGCCAGCGCTGACTTAGATCCATCAACCAGGGAGAGAGGAAAAAGGCAACAATATTGAATACCAGGGTAAAAACTACTGCTGCGAACAAACCAGCAATGGGATTAGGACTCTCTAAGATGAAGATAACTGCCAAAGCCAGCACCAAGATCATACCGAAGAGCAAAGAGAGGGTAACACCAGAAGCCAAGGCGAGATTACCAGCAAAACCTGCCAGGGCAAGCTTGACACCAGTTTGAGCTGCACGCGCTCCTTGCTGAACTACGTTACTCGGAGGTTCCGGCGTTGTTGCTGTTGAAGCGGTAGATGCGCTAACCTCTGGGGTAGACTGCGGGGATTCTTGGGTACTAGAGA
>JAAHHL010001862.1 GCA_010672185.1 Caldora sp. SIO3E6
TCAGGAGGCAGGAGGCAGGAGGCAGGAGGCAGGAGGCAGGAGGCAGGAGGCAGTAGACAGTTCCAATAAAAATATATTCTTCTGAAGTTTCCTGTTGCCAGATGAGCTACTGCCTCCTGCCTTGAAAGCTTAAACTGATTGCGATTTGATTGCATTGCGAAACTCTTTGGCTGCTTCCAGTCGAGAAGTCTGAGCCATCAATACGCACTGGGTGAGCAAATCAATACTGAGGGTTGCAAGTTCTGGAATTTCACTGTGGGTGATTTTGTCATAATGGTTATTGCGCAGATGGTAAAGACTGAATAATCCGTCTTGCCAAAACCATACTTCGGGTACTCCCAATGCTTGATACCGCTGGAGTTTTTTGAGGCCACCACTTGTACACACAACTTCGATGACGAGATCCGGGATTGGCTTGGATGCACCAAAACAGTAAGATTCATTTGCTTGAGCAGAAACTTCTCCTTCTCTTTCTTGAGTCATTGAACCTGTAGGTTCAAATTCGATCTCGTTTTCCAGGCAAAATAACCCAATTAAAAAGCCAATGAGCCTACTAAAAACTTCGTGATCCCGTCCCGGCATAAGAATTTCGATGGTGCTGTTATAGTAAGCAAGCCGAATGCCTGGAGACTCAGCAAAACCTGCCTGAATCAGTTTGAACTGTTGCCAGGTAATGCTCGAATATACAATACGTTGATCAGTCGCAGCGATATCTCTCATCCTTTATTTGACACTGAGTTGACATGGGCTTTGATTGTTTGGTATTATTTTAAAGTGGAAAAATGTGCGCACATATAGGGTGGCGACAGTTAACCCTCCAAAGTAGGGGTGAAGCATTCGAGGGAAAGTCTTTGCCACGTCACCAAAATTTTTCTATCCGAATGCTTCACCCTCAGCACGTTAGACACTTTGGGTTTAAGTAGGGTTTGCTGAATAAGTCCTTAGCTTTCAGCTGTCAGCTGTCAGCTGTCAGCTTTCCGGATTTTGACCCCGAACATTCGGAATTTAACCAGGTATTTCCCTACAATGGTGCAAGGTTTTTGAAGCAAAAAAT
>JAAHHL010001863.1 GCA_010672185.1 Caldora sp. SIO3E6
CCCGGCCCCCTTCTTTAAATCTGGACGTGCAAATTTCTCCGCATCCAGCTTCCGATGTTCTTAGCTAGCGCATTTGCTCATGTGAATATATTTATGGCAGCTAGAGTGAACGGCTAGAAGGTTATTTTTCTTCCAATTGTTATGGTTGCCATCAACATGATGTAAATGTACCCTCTCGTCGCTAAGCATCTTTAAGCCACAATACCCACAGGTATGGTCTTGCCGTTTTAGGGCTTGGGAGGTTGCTCCATCGTAGAGTTTGCTGTTACGCGCACTCCAGTAAACAATGTCTCCGTCGAAGGGTGATTTAGCTCCCCTGACTTTGACGTGTTTGTTTTCGGAGTAAGGAACCCTAGGGAACGCTTTGTCTAACAATTTCTTGCTAGATGCGCGGTTCTGTTTGGCCTCCTTGTTGAACACCCTGAACGCTCTGTTTTGGATGTGGTACAATGAGTTCCTTGACCCGTCCATCTTGCAGTAGCGGTGGTAGTTTCTCCAACCTCGCACTACAGGGGCTAATTTCTCAGCCTTGAGAGTAGCACCATAATTCGAGCTGTTGACGATGTTTTTGACTTTTTGGCGGAAAGTCTTGAAATTGTCCGCTGAAGGGACGCATCTAAACTTTCCGTTTTTCTGTACCCTGAAATTCCATCCTAGAAAGTCAAATCCATCTGTCGTAGCAGTTAGTTTGGTCTTCTTTTGACTAACCTTCATTCCAAGTTCTGCGAGAAACTGGCTGATTTTACTGAGTATGACCTCAGCGTTATCTTCGGGTTTGAGTATTATAACCATGTCATCTGCGTATCGCACTGACTGGTGGATATCCTCTATCCCATTGAGTGCAATATTGGCAAGTAACGGACTCGTCACACCCCCTTGAGGTGTTCCCTGTTCGGGGAATTCTGGGTTGACTCCTGCTTTTAGGCATCGGAAGATTCCGAGCTTTATGTCCTGTGGGGCGATGAGTCGTTCCATGATTGATTTGTGACTAATCCGGTCGAAGCACTTTTCAATGTCGAGTTCTATCACCCGCTTTTCTATTCCGTTGACGC
>JAAHHL010001864.1 GCA_010672185.1 Caldora sp. SIO3E6
CCGTACTATTCCCATCATCTCTGACTTGAGAACACTATTAACCACCTACTACCCGGAGGATGGAGCTATATATCTGTTTCCTGGACGAAATGGAGAATTTCTCCAACCTGACTCAGCAGACAAAATCTTGAGAAAAGCTTGTAGGCGGGTGGGGTTAATCGGTGTGAGTAGCCACAGTTTCCGGAGGACAGCACTAACCCAGATGAGTGATAATGGGACACCACTAAGGGTAATCCAAGAGATATCAGGACACCGAAATCTACAACAACTCCAAGCCTACATTGAGGTTAGAGATGAGCAAGTGCTAGGAGCACTCACCGGACTAAGCTTACTTTCCCCAGTCGAAAATGAGTCCGGAAAAGATATATTTCCCGGACTCAACCCCCATCTCACCCACAATGACCATACCCAGACTACTCATGAGTCATAGTCAATAATGATTGGGTGTGGTGGCGAAGGAGTACTGTTGCTTGGTGTGGTTTTTGGCAAGCATCCAGAAAGCACCACAATGAGCCATAATGCCCCGATACTTGCCATTGCCAAAGCTACTTTATCCCGACTGAACCAAGACAATTCTGGGAGTGCTGGTAGCGTCATCCTGGGTAGTTGTGGGAAAGTGAAACCAACATCATCTTGATACTCTCTTCTCACTTCCTTGAGAGTCTTTTTATCGAAAGAAAACCATTCACCATGCACCCTATGAGCTGAGTACTTTTCATGGAAATATGCCTCATCCTCTGTAACGTTAGGTGTTTCAAACCAGTCGATTAACTCTAATGGATAAGGGGATTGGGAACTGTTTAACTCAGCTAATCTTGCTTCTACAGAACGTGTTGTTAGCCCTATTTTGTATCTGTCACTTCCTACAGCATGGATGAGATAAATATAACCGGGCTTGTTTCTGTAGTGACTATCATCAAACATTATTCAATAACCTCATTTTTTCCAGGATTTTGGCTTACCTGGTGCGATGGTTGAATGCTCAGGGTTTTTGCATTCCCACTTATTCCCTTTACTACGAATTAGGTGGGAACCACAGTGAGA
>JAAHHL010001865.1 GCA_010672185.1 Caldora sp. SIO3E6
AACTGGAGTTTAGACTAAGACAAAATAGACCAGTCTTCTTTAAGCGATCGCGAATCAACTCAAGGCAATCGTGAATCCTCTCCAATCTGTATCAATCTTATTCTCAAGCTTGCCTGTCAATAAGCACTCATATGAAGGGGAGAGCGACAGGGTGAAAAGCTTCATATATCAAAGCTTAACCTGCATTATTCATGAGGCAAAAAACAAGTTTCAGAAAAGCAGCAATTTACATCCAGTTTGTGCGAATGTTAAATAAGTTAGTAAAAAAGCTTAATCAACCAGATAAAAATAGCAATTTATACCCCAAACAGTGATTCAAATCCTTGTTTATATACACTAATCATATCAGGATTTAGCTTTAAGAAAAAAATCAGTTGAGCTCCAGTGGACAGTCGCTGTGCAATCAGACTAATTTCACTAGAAAATGGACAATGGGCTGCTAACTCAACCAATACTCGTCTGTGAGAAACGCTTACTTTAGCTGCCGTTTTGATAAGAGTTTCTCTTAAACTCAATACCTGAGCTTTGGCTAGTCTTGTACCCTTTGCGGCTTGGCGAATTACCAACATCAAAATATAAGCTGCTTGAGCTAAAAACAAGCGAAACTGATTGAAGTTGTAATACTAACGGGTAACCACTCGTAGCTTCATTAATCAATACAGGAAAGTAGATGTAGTGTCCATAGTAACCGTGAAATAAACTCAATTGCCTACCGCAGCAGTGAAGCTCGGCGCAAATCCAGAAACGCGATCGCTAGCTCACCCAGTGAGATCGCTAATCCTAGATTGGACGAAATCGCCACTGGGAAACGCTTCGCGCTTATTGGGCGGGTTGAAGCTGCTCCCCACCAAACACTGTCAAAAGTGGCAAGATGCGGTAGGGAGCACTTCAACCTCCGCTGCGCCGCCCAATCTTTCCCAGTTGTAGGCTGGAGTGAGTCACTCGAATGAGAGTTGGGTGCGTTACAAAGATTCACAAAAACCGAAAAGTAAAAAGGGAGAAAATTTAAAAAGCCTAAATTTTCAGTAACTCCCTTAAAT
>JAAHHL010001866.1 GCA_010672185.1 Caldora sp. SIO3E6
ATTCAAAATTCAAAATTCAAAATTTGCCGGACTCCGTCCCGCTGCGCTAACGCTTTGCTCACCATGCTACGCAAACAAAAATAGACCATGACTAGGTTTCAGGCTTTATTAATGTCCTAACCATAGCGCGTAGCGCTATATAGCAGTCGCCAGGGCGGTTAAAGACATTCTCAGGTAGGGAAAGTTAACAAGGGGCTTAAGCCCCTTGTCTAAGCCCCTTGTCCTAATCGCCTTGGCGGTTGCTATACAGCGCTTTGCGCTCTAACAAGGTACAGTCAACAAAAGTCCCCCTTGGGAAGGGGGATTTAGGGGGATCAAGAATGTACCCCATAACAGAGCAACAAGCGCCTAACGGCGAATTCAAAATTCAAAATTCAAAATTCTTGCATTGATGAATCGCCGAAAAATAAGTGTAACAACAAACAACAAACAACTTGCTAATACTCTCATCCCCCGTGCTTTAGCCAGGAGATGAGTTAACCGTTTAAACTGCCTGGGGTTGAAGTTGTGGTTGGAATTGGAACAGGGAGTAAACGACATTGCGACGGATATCAATCATCATCTCCAAAAACATCTCGTATCCCTCCTGCTTGTATTCAATCAAGGGGTCTTTTTGCCCATAACCTCTTAAGCCAACAGACTCGCGTAAAGCATCCATCGACTGTAAATGTTCCCGCCAGAGGGTATCAATTTGCTGCAAGATAAAGAATCGTTCAGCTTGCCGCATCAATCCTGCTTGGATTTGATCTACTTGGGCTTCCTTAATATCGTAAGCTTTACGGACTTCTTCGTGGAGGAAGGTTTTGATTTCCCCAATTGTCATGTCATCAAGGTGCTCTGGCTCTAAATCTTGCAGTAAGTAAATAAATTCTTTTACCTTCGACACCAAGTTATCTAATTGCCACTCTTCTGGGGGTAACTCTGGGTTGACGTAGGCTTCAACAATGTCATCCATGGTTTTTTCCCCGTACTGAATCACTTGTTCTTTGAGATCCAATCCTTCGAGTACCCGCCGTCTTTCAGCATAAATTGCCTTTCT
>JAAHHL010001867.1 GCA_010672185.1 Caldora sp. SIO3E6
AAATTGCATCTCTTAGCTCAAAAACCTGGCATCAACCCGGGTAACCTTGGGGGATGCAGATGCCCAAAACTAGGATAAATGCTGCATTCATTCTTACTTATTACTTGTTACTTGTTACTTGTTACTTATTCTCCCAAGCCCTACTTATTCCAGCTGTGTCGCGCCAGTAGAAAAAAGTGCGGAATGTTTAAAAATGTCACAGAACAACAGTTGGACGCCTCTCCATGCCAGGTTACATCAAAACCTGCGCCAAAGACCGCTATTGAAGCAGCACCAGCCTGTGTTAATAGCGGTATCTGGTGGGCAAGATTCCCTCTGCTTAATGAAGCTACTGTTAGACTTGCAACCAAAGTGGGGATGGCAGCTGGCGATTGCTCACTGCGATCATCGTTGGGCTAAAGATGAGGGAATTGCCGCTCATGTTCAACAAATTGCCCACAATTTTGGGTTGCCATTTATGAAGCAAATAGCTTCTGAGATCACAAAGAGTGAGGCAGCAGCAAGACAATGGCGCTATCAAGCCCTAATTGAGATTGCCTCTACTCATGGCTACCCAAACGTAGTTACAGGTCATACCAAGAGCGATCGCGCGGAAACTTTCCTCTATAATCTTATTCGAGGTTCAGGAGCTGATGGTTTAGCAGCCCTAACCTGGAAACGTCCTTTGGCTCCAGGGCTTCAGCTAGTGCGTCCCCTCCTGGAAGTTACCCGTACTGAAACTCTCAGATTCTGCCAGCAGCAAAACCTACCGATTTGGTTAGATACCTATAATCAAGACCTCAAATATGCCCGTAACCGCATTCGTCAAGAGCTATTACCATATTTAACAAATAATTTCAACCCCCAAGTAGAAACTGCTCTCTCCCAAACAGCTGAACTCCTCCGAGCAGATGTGGAATATCTGGAAAATTCAAGCTGTTTCTTGTACTCATTTACGCTATAAGTTGCTGGGATGTTCCTATCTTTAACTTTCCCCCTATCTGGACAAAAAACATAGTGGGGTAAATTATCCCTTAATCTGAACATTATCTGGTT
>JAAHHL010001868.1 GCA_010672185.1 Caldora sp. SIO3E6
TCTGCTTGCCATAAATATTCCACATCCTCGCGGGGACGGATTGGTGGGTTTACTTTAGCACGGGCAGCAGCAGGAGTATTAACATCTAGCAGCAAATGTCCGATAGTCACTTCCCGTCGGAAGTTGATCTGAGGAAAAGCAGCCTGCATAGTTAAGGCAGCTTCCACTGCTTTGCGGGAACTCAAGTGCAGCAGATTGATATTGAGACAATCGGTTTCTTGGGCAAGATAGGAGGCAATACAAATAGCTAATCCTTCCGAATGGGGAGGACGAGCCGCACTATAGGCTTTTAAACCAGTTAAGCTAGTATCTTTCTCAACTTTGGCTAAGGTGATAAAAGCGGTAAATTTGAGTAACGATCTATGACTCACGCTCAAGCAGAACTAAAACTATACAGCTTTGATGAATTTATACACTGGTATCCCGAAAACGCAAAAGTCCGGTACGAACTGCATGATGGAGTAATTATCGAAATGCCCAAGCCAAAAGGGAAACATTCAAATTTAACAGGTTTCCTAATTGAGCAGCTATTGATAGTTGTCAGGCAGATAGGTAAAGGAGGTATTTGGACTATTCCTCGAGAATCAATTGTCAAACCCAAGTGGGAGAAATCAGGGTATGAACCAGATATCATCGTTTTGAATCAAGAAACTATTGGGATGGAATCTCGGTGGGAGAGTGAGTCAATTATCCAAAATGCGGATTCAGTCAAATTAATTGTTGAGGTTGTTTCAACTAATTGGCGTGACGATTACTACAATAAACTGCGAGATTATGTTCGCGTAGCGTCTCGAAGAGAGGAGATGGGTATTGAGGAATATTGGATTATCGATTATGCAGCATTGGGGGCAAGAAAGTTTATCGGTGACCCCAAGCAACCCACATTTTTTGTTTGTAATTTGGTTGATGGAGAGTATCAGATGACAAGTTTTAGGGGAAATGCTCTGATTGTTTCCCCAACCTTGCCTCAGTTCAACTTATCTGCCCAGGAGATTTTCAATATGACCCTGTAAATAGACGCGGGGACGCGGA
>JAAHHL010001869.1 GCA_010672185.1 Caldora sp. SIO3E6
TGCCATAGAGGAAGCCTAGGGGTTCAATGAGGATGAGATATTGAAACTCAGCCTTGGTTTGTTTGCTCATGGTTATCGGTTAAATGAAATCCAACTTTAGCTAGGTTAATTACCCAATCGTTAAAAGCCTCTTTAACTTGAGGATCTTTGTTGAGATAGTCGCAAAAAAACAGAATACTAGCTAAATAATCTAGTTTTAAAACAAACAGATATAGTTGTGCTGGGTATTTAGGTTTAAATCGTTTAGCATCCCCTAAAATTCCTGTAAATGTCTGTATTTTATGTTCATCATAAAAATTCCACCAGTTATCGCAATCAGCGATAGTTTCTTTCCAAGCATCATGAAAGTAAATTTCGAGCAAACCCAGAGCAATATCAATGGATTGCTCACTGAAAGCATGACGTGATTTCAGGATAGCTACATCTTGATAAAAGTGAGTCCAGTTTTTGCCCTTGTCCCGGTCATGATAGCTTTCTATTAAGTTAGGTAAATCTGCTTGGGGAAAGTTAGATATAGTTTCTTCTCGATCCAGCTTGTCCAATAACCACCAAGGACAAACCCATTCTAAGTATTGACCACTATTAAAGAGGATACGAAAAGCAATGCGATCGCGTCCAGTACTTTTAGCAGAACTTTCGGCTAAATGGCAGTGCTGCAAGACATCTCGTTGGGGAACTTGATTACCTGCCCAAACAAACCCTACACTCACTGAGATGTTTTTTCGTTGGGGTTGATGCCAAATTCCTGACTTGAAGGTATAAAACCACTCAAGACACTTATTAGGAGAAATTTGTTGGTTGGGATAGTAAAGAACACCTAAAAAGTCATCTCCACCGGCGTAAATCATCCGTCCTTTGCCCTGCAAATACTTTTTAGGTTTAAAATGGAGTTCTTTTCCCCATTTTCGCATTTCTCTGCTAAACTCTGTTAGTTTCCCCTCTTCTAAGTTGGCATCTTGTTTAGCAAACTGCTTAAAATATTTACTGGCACTATCCCCATCCCCTAAAAACCAACCAGTCCAATATTTATTT
>JAAHHL010000187.1 GCA_010672185.1 Caldora sp. SIO3E6
TAGAATAGAGATTCTCTCTGTGTCCTCTGTGTCTCTGTGGTTATTTCTTCTAGTTCTTACTCCGAGAATATAGTTTATATGACCACACCTATTCCATTATTAGATATAATCCCCAAAACAGCAGCACTTGTCAAGAATGAGTGAATTTAGAATTTACAATTAAAGTTACATGCATCTAATTGCTATTCGTAACCTCCGTGCTGATGCTACTGAGTACCCCGATGTCAACAATCAAATCAACGCATGGTATGCAACCGTCAAAAAGGCACAATGGCAGAACTTGGAAGAGGTTCGTAAAATTTACCGAGATGCTGAAGCAGTTGGGAATTTCACTGTCTTTAATATCAAAGGCAATGACTATCGCCTAATTGTTGGCATTGACTACGAAAACCAAACGATTTATTACAAGTACTTCCTCACTCATGCGGAATACGACAAAGGCAAGTGGAAAAATGACCCTTACTTTTAACCAAACTGCTTATTGCACTCTACTAACTGAAGTTGCTCCCCAAGTAATTGAGACAGAACAGGAGTATGATCGCATCTTAGCAGTAGTAGAGCAGTTAACCTTTAAGAAAAATCGCACTCCAGAAGAGCAAGCTTTACACAAGTTGCTTGTAACCCTGATTGAAACCTATGAGGAACAAAACTATCCTATGGCTCAAGCTGCACCTTATGAAATCCTCCAACACATCCTCGAATCAAGTGGCACTTCTCAAGCTGATTTAGTAGGGGTTATTGGTTCGAGTAATGTGGTGTCTGAAGTAATGAATGGCAATTGTCCCATTAGTAAGGTACAAGCTAAAGCGCTTGGTGATTTTTTCAAAGTATCACCTACGCTGTTTAGTTGAATTGGAAATTGGGCAATATTGGGTTACTGACAAGATGACAGTTCCACTGTTAACTGGTTCAGATGGGTTTGCGATCGCGCAAGCTTGCTCTACTCTTCAGATCTCAATTGTATACCAAACAGATCACCAACATCCCAGAACCCCGACTTATTGAAGAAGTCGGGGTTCTTAAACGCGATAGCACCCTACTCATTGGATGATGGCAGACGATATTGACTGGCAATATAATTGAAAAAACGATAGTAATCAGCAAACTGCTCACTATCCGATTGCCCTTGCCAACGGTATTCTACTTGCCCCTGATTCAAGGTTAAGCTCATCGTACTAGTATCAACACCCACTTCCACTTGTAGCTGACCCGTTATCCCTTGTTCGGTGGTAAAGTTAGGGGAATCTGTAGAAGTGCTACTAGATGAAGAACTCTCAGTATCCGGTAATTGTGCCCAACCCCTAATCTCAACACTAGGGTTGTCAGGATCACGAAAAGCTTCACCATCGAGATTACTGGGCATTGATCGAGATTCCCAGTTGCTGGGATAGGGAAACTCAAATTCGTAGCGCGGGTTTTGGTAGGTTTTCCAGCGGTTTTGGGAAACTGAGCAACTAGAGAGTAGGAATAACAGAGAAGTAAGAGCAAGCGCCCTTGGGGTGGTGCCCAAAGCAATCGCAAACTTCCGTGCAGCTCCCATTTGACATTTACCTGAGTCTTGTGGCTTTTGAGATCTAGACAAATGTTGGCTTGGATAATGATGTAATGATTGAGAAGATTTTATTCCTATATCAAATTGCAATCCCACTCTGAACCTCGAACTTACCTTAACAAAATGAAGTCTACTATCTTGCTACCATTGCGTTGGCTAACTACCCTAGTACAACGCAGTAGAAATAACCCACCAGTTCCAACAGATCAAAAAGCTTACCACACAAGCTTTCTTCCCTCCCGCTTCCTGCCTCCTGCCTCCTGCCTCCTGCCTTCTGCCTCCTGCCTCCTGCCTCCTGCCTCCTGCCTCCTTGTACTAGTACTGTCGAGTTTGTTAATCCTGACAGGCTGTAGTTCTACCCAGTCTAAAACCCAAACTGCTCAGGTATCTCAACTAGTTTTTTCCTCCCCCAGTAACCCTAACACCTTTAACTATCCCCTCAATGAATCTGCCTTTAGTGTTTTTGGCTATATCTACGATGGATTGATTACGGAAAATGGCTTGACTGCGGAGTTGGAGCCAGCACTGGCGGAGTCTTGGGAAATTTCTGAAGATCAGAAGCGAATCACCTTTACCCTGCGAGAGGGACTGCAATGGTCTGATGGAGAACCCCTGACTGCTGATGATGTGGTTTTTTCCTACAATGAAGTTTACCTCAATGAAAAAGTATCTACTGGTATCAGAGATATCTTGCGTATTGGTGAAACTGGTGCTTTCCCTTCAGTGCAGAAACTTGACAAGCTGCGGGTTGAGTTTAGTGTACCGGAACCCTTTGCCCCTTTCCTCAGATATGCCGGTGGTATTCCCATCTTACCAGCCCATGCTCTGCGGGAGTCGGTGAACACCACCGACGCTAATGGCAATCTGAAATTTATCACAACTTGGGGAACTGATACAGACCCGAAAACAATTGTTGGTAATGGTCCCTACCGGATGGTAAGCTACACTCCTAGTCAGCGAGTTATCTTTGAGCGCAATCCCTACTACTGGCGCAATGATGCTCAAGGCAATCCTCAACCTTATATTGAGCGTATTGTCTTGCAAATTATTGAAAACAGCGATACCCAGTTTCTTACCTTTCGCTCTGGAGGACTCGATAGTTTGGCGGTAGCGCCGGAAGCCTATGGGTTACTAAAGAAGTCAGAAGAACGAGGACAATATACTATATATAATGGCGGGCCATCCTCTGACTCCAGGTTTGTTGGCTTTAATCTGAATAAAGCTCGTAATGAAAAAGGTCAGCCTTATGTAGACCCCATCAAGTCTCGCTGGTTCAATACCTTGGCATTCCGACAAGCAGTTGCCTATGGCATTGATCGCGAAACGATGAAAAACACTACTTATCGGGGATTAGGAGAATTACAGCATTCCCCCCTCGGAGTGTCCAATCCCTTCTACCTATCTCCAGAAGAGGGATTAAAAACCTACAGTTATCAACCCGAAAAAGCAAAGCAACTGTTGCTGGATGCTGGCTTTCAGTACAATTCCCAAGGACAACTACTAGATGGGGATGGTAATCAGGTACGATTTACTCTCTTAGTGAAAGCTGAGGAAAAATCCAGGGTGGATGCCGCTGTCCAAATTCAACAAGACCTTGGTAAGTTGGGAATGCAAGCGGATTTACAGGTAATCAATTTTAATGTTGTGGTGCAAAAGCTTTCTAGTCGCAATTGGGAAGCATACGTTGGCGGCTTTGGTGGCGGCGGTACTGAACCTCACAGTGGTTTTAACATCTGGTATACCAGAGGCACTTTGCATCAATTCAACCAATCACCTCAACCAGGAGAACCACCCATTGAAGGTTGGGAGCCATCGGATTGGGAACTAGAAATTGACCGTTTGTTCCAACAAGGAGCTCAGGAACTAGATGAGAGCAAGCGCAAGGAGATTTATGGTCAATTTCAACAAATTGTCGCCGAACAAGTACCATTCTTTTACCTAGTCAATTCCCTCTCTTTGCAAGCAGTACGCGATCGCATAGAGAATATCAAATTTTCGGCTTTAGGGGGAGCTTTTTGGAATTTGTATGAGTTGAGAATTGAGAATTGAGATAATTGAGAATTGGGAATTGGGAATTGGGAATTGGGAATTGGGAATTGGGAATTGTAGGTTGGGTGGAACGAAGTGAAACCCAACACAAATTACTTTTAGCAAGGAAAACTCTTATTCCTCCTGCCTCCTGCCTCCTGCCTCCTGCCTCCTGCCTCCTGCCTCCTGCCTTCTAATGCTTGTTACTTATTCTCCCAAGTCCTAATTCCGGTATTTCCAATTCATGTTCCCACAGCCAGAAGGTTGCGGCATCACCTAAAAGATCCCGTTGCATTCGCTTTGGATCGTGGAAAAAGGCTAAGCCAATTTTCTGGTCGATGATGTGGCTGGCTAATAATCTGAGTGCGTCGTTATCGTCAAAATTATTTTCTATAACGACAATTCGATTTTCTCGTTCAGCCGCATTACCCTGAGGTTCGTTAAACATCTGCTCAAAATACTGAGTGGCTGTATCACGGTATCGTGCTTGATGAGCAGTCTGAACCACAACATAGGGAGATTTCCATGTTTTGGGTTTTAGGGTTTTAATTAGATTATTTAGAGCTTCTAATTCTGCTTTTGCTGCTTGATTGGCACCTTGTACAATGTAAGGATATATTTGCTCAACATATTTATTTAGCTGTTTAGAGTCTATTTCTTTTACTCTTAACACCTGCGTGATATAATCTATCGATTCTTGCAGAAGATTTTCTTGAGATTCTTTTAGTTGAGATAAGTCTTGACTGTCTAGAACCTGATATATTTGACCATTTCTTAGTTCTGTCAAAGCCTCCTTTAAGGTTCTCTCTCGATCCCTTAAGTATTCTTCAATAGTTTGCCCAGGCTCAGATTGACTAAAAGGAAGAGGAGCTGTAATTTCGTACACATTTTTACTTGCTAAAGAGCTTAAAGTCAAGTAAATACCCAGGGGGTGATGTCCAATAGCCTTAAGTATGTGGTAAATATCAGGATCATCTGCTAGTTTATAATTCCGCTTCTTACCATCATGGCAAAACGTGATTTCTGAGGCTGAAACAATCAGTACCGTTGAACCTTCCGGATGACCAAATTTAGTACTTTCTTCAACAACTAGTCTGTCATAGTCGGTATGGAAGTTCTTATTAGCATCTTTAAGTTTTCCAATCTCAGGTTTGAATGAATGTTGATTGTGTGCTTGAACCACACAAGGGGAATTTCCAATGGAGGTGGCTCCCGCTGTATTGTCATTCTCCTGGGCAATGGCACAACTAGGATTAAAAACTAGTATCAAGACCAAAGCTAACAAGAGGAGACTGAAGCGTGTCAAAAAATTATAAGTTTTGGAACAGCCAAATTCAATCATCAGTTTATCGTGGAATGGACGTCTCATCTGTCCAGAACATATAAGGTGAATAGATCTCAGCTTACCTTGCGATCGCAATATTTTGGCTCAAGGTGAATCTCCCTCATTATCAAGCTCTTTTCTCTGAGCGTCTTGTGTAGACTCCAATGCATTTTGCAGTTCTAAAAGGTTAAGATGGAGTAAGGCGAGTTGAACGCGAGTATCAATCTTTTTCCTTTGCTCCGGTGTCATCTGCTCTCGCAAGACACTAAAAGGCTTTGTTTTCATATCAACTTGTGTCCACTTTTATTATATGAATGCAGCGGTAGAGACGCTATTAAATATTTATGTACTGGTGCAAAACAAGTAGCCTCACTTTTTCAGCAATAGAGTCTTGCGCTTCTGTATCAAGTGTTTTCCACCAGCGCTCGAACTCGTTTGCTGACAAAACTTGGGTAACGGAAAAATCGTGAGCACTAATCACTTCAGCAATTACTCTTTGGAACTCTACCTGCAATGCATCTGGCTTTTCTAGGCTGTAGTTCAGGCGCTCAAACCCAATAAGGCGGCTGTCTTTATCTTTCATTAAAGTAACATCTTCTTCTACTTCTTCACAGATAAATTCTTTGTTGGGGTCATCAAACCAAACTGTAAACGTTTTACCTTGTTCGTCGTAGTAAATTTTTAGGGCGTCCATACAGCTTCTCCTCGCTTAATTTTGTCAGTTCTATATACCGTGATGATAAATCCTTCTCCATTGAGGTGTCTTGCTACAACACAGAGAAAATAAGGCGGATCGTCTTTGTAATAAAGGTAGACCATCGGATCGCTTAAACTTCGGCGCACTTCTATTGGTTCTTGCAAGACCTGCTTAACGAAGTCTTCCCGTCCATTGATATTTGGATGCTTTAAAGTAACTATTTTAGCCCAGTAAGAACGAGTAGTGCGGACTCGAACACCAACAGGAGTCAAAATCTCGAAGTAAGGTGGTTCTATGGAAGGTTGGGAAGCATCCATTAGCAATTCTTATTTTAAGCTCTATTGTAACCGGATTTGGTATAAGGTGAATATGTCTAAGCTTACCTTGCGATCACAATATTTTGGCCTAAGGTGAATCTTCCTCATTCAACTGGGGTTCAGTTTATAATATCGGCTTGTTAATGCGCTTAATGGTTGGCGAACCTGTCCCTACGAAAACACAAGATTTCCTATTTGGGTGCAAGTAATTTTGTGTAGGTACTTACTAGTCCCCTTGCGGGGAAGCGGTGAGAACTGAAACAACTGTTCAATCACCATACTAGAAGCGTGTTTCCATCCCCTTGCGGGGGAATTTTAAAAACTTACAAACTTATTTTGGAACACTTACACTTTCTAGTATAAGAAGAAATTAACTTAATTTTGCAAAAAAGTCAAGTCAGTACCAATGTGATAAATTGAGAGTTAAGCATCCAGTTAATTATCAACCTTAATCAACTGAATGCTACTAACTCAGTTGAATTGACAATCACTCAAATTGAGTGAGAACGATTTCCTCACCAGGAAAATCAGCTACTATTTTTAGACTCCCACCAAGAGACTTGATATAGCGAGAGAGAGTAGAAACTTGAATATCCTCTTGGCTCTCTAGCTCAGACAAATTAAATTCAAAAAAGTCGCAGTTTTTTTCGCTAGCGTCCTTTGTTGTTCCCAATGACTCTTGGAGTTCGGCAAGGGCAAGGTGCAGTAATATAATTTGTGCATGAGCTTTGTTTTTTGCCCTTCGCTCAGGCGTCATTCGCTTTCTTAATTCACTAAAAGGCTTTGTCTTCATATTAGTCCTTCGTTATCTAGCTCTTTTAACAGTTCGTCGTAGAGCTTTTCAGCTTTTGGTACATTCTCCTTATACCAACGATCATTACCTGCCTTATTACTTAACAAAAGGAGTACCGCAACTCCGCGAGGATCGAAAGCATACAAGATACGATATGGTTCTCCCTTCTGCTGTACCCGAAGTTCTCGCATCTTTTGATGGCGAAAACCTTTAATTCGAGAACTGTAAGGAAAGGAAAGATTTGGTCCCATTTTTTCAAGCAGGTCTATCCTGACATCAATTTTGTCTTGCGTTTGCTCATCAAGTGTTAAGTAAGATTGCTCGAACTCGTTTGTATATTCTACTTCGTATTTCATGCTTTCCTTCCTATTCACAAAAAACGTTCTATTTGATGCTTGAAAAGTTGACTCAGTCGCCGCTATAGTTGGGGCTTGAAAAGTTGATTCAGTTAAGTATGAGAGTGGTTTCGGCTTGGACATATATCTGTTGTTTCCTAGAAAGTATCAAGGTTTACAAAATTACAGGGTGGGTAAACTATGAGGTCTACTTCTATTCTATATGGAGAAGAGACTCCATGACTACAAATAGCTTTACCTCAATTAACACACTTAACCTTCTTAATACTCCCGTCTTCCTTCAAATCCACAATCTCAACCTCGACTACTTGCCCTTCGGAGAGAGATTTTGCCTTCTTTGGCTCTTTTTGAGTCAATTTGATTGTTCCTAACATCTCATAAGTAACCTTATTCCCTTTAATTGCCGTAACCGTTGCTGACAAAACTTGGGCAACGGCAAAATTATGGGCACTAATCACCTCAGCAATTTCCGCTTGCCTAGCTGACTCCACTACCGGAGCCGTAATTTCCCCAATTGAATCAGAGTTTTGGTAGTAGCGCATCAGACGAGATGTCCAACCTAAAATTTGCAGCATCACCGCCACATCGTCTTGATATGCCTTCAGATATTGGCTACAGGCATGTTCGATATTGTAGTAGTAGCCAGTAGTACGCTTACTATGCCCAATATGTCTGCCATTCTTGGCCAAGGTTTTGAGATAATCAAAAAATCTCGCTCCAGCTTGCTCTCGATTAATATAGGTACGCAGATATGCGATCGCTTTTCCTAGTTCATTGGCATCGGTATCTGCTTGAACTAGGGTTTGTGCGATCGCATGGGCTATTTCTGATTGAACGTCAGTTAAGGATTCGGTGGTTGTAGACATTTCCAATTAAGTTGTAAGCTTGCTTTGCTGTTTGAGTTACCCAAGTACTGTCATCTGGTAAAAGCCTATTCCTATTATGTTTGAACAACAACCTGAAGTGCTGCGGCAAAAAGTTAACCTGCTAGCCAACCAATACCTACAACAAAATGAGCCTTCTGGATGGTTTGAAGTCTTATATACTGAAGCCAATGGGGATTCCCAGCAAGTACCTTGGGCTCGTTTACAGGCTCACCCCCACCTCCAGGATTGGCTAGATGGTAATAGTAGTGATGTTCTTACTGTCTCCAATGCTTCTCCATCAGCGCTAGTCATCGGTTGTGGTTTGGGAGATGATGCCGAAGCTTTGCAAGCAAAAGGTTTCCAGGTAAGTGCTTTTGATATTTCACCCACAGTGATCGCTTGGTGTCAGCAAAGATTTCCCGACTCAAGCGTTAACTACTTTGTTGCAGATTTATTTGCCTTAGAGCCTTCCCTAAATCAAGCTTTTGACTTGGTTTTTGAATCACGTACTATCCAAGCTTTACCCCTATCAGTGCGATCGCAAGCCATTAAATCTATTGGACAATTGGTAGCAGTGGGGGGAATATTATTAGTTATTACTAGAGTTAGAGATACTGAAGAGCAACCTGATGGCCCTCCTTGGGCTTTGTCAAATCAGGAACTTGCTCAGTTTCAGGAATTAGGCTTACAGGAAATCCGTCGCAATCGCTTTCTTGAAGAGGGTAATGATTCTATTCAAAAGTTCCGTATCGAGTATCGTCGCTAAGGCAATTTTTGAGAATGATTGTACCTGCGATGCGGTGCGTTACGCTTCGCTAACACACCCTACTGGACTGACCCAGCTAAAATGAGGCATTAGCATTTATGGTTCAAACCCGGAATTTACCAAATGCTGTGGATTTTCTATTGCACAGTTTTAGCTGGGTCACGGCACTACAATAGTTACATTTTTTCGGAGGAAATCACCTAACCAATACTGAGCGATCGCGCAGAGCAGGTTAAAATAACTCAAAGTCCCCCAGAATTGGGGGATTTAGGGGGCAAAAGAACACCTTGTTTTTCAACCGGATTTGGTATTATCCGCGATCGCTAAACGAAATTTTCCTCATTATCTACAACATATAGCACTGGCATCGATGTCAGTGCCACAGTTGATGAAGCAACTCCCTATAGCACATTTTGGCCAATAAAGAAATATCACCATGATATTTCTTTTCCCCAATCGCCGCCTTAGCCTATTAGCTAGTGCAGTGGGCATGGAAATAAGTAACCAGTTTGAGATCGATATAATCCTTACTCTATAAGCATTCTTCATTCTTCATTCTTCATTCTTCATTCCGCGCAGCAGCACTAGCTCTTGGCGTTACAGTTAAATAGTTAGAACCTAAGGAGAAGGTAATGTCACCAATCACTACAGAAGCTGCTCCTGTCGCTATTACTCAACTGCCAACTCAGTATGATCTTCCCTGTGATGACGGTATTCCTATGGAAACTCAGCGACATTTTATGCAGATGCAAATGCTCATTGA
>JAAHHL010001870.1 GCA_010672185.1 Caldora sp. SIO3E6
TGCATCTCTTAGCTCAAAAACCTGGCATCAACCCGGGTAAACTTGGGGGATGCAGATGCCCAAAACTAGGATAAATGCTGCATTCATTCTTACTTATTACTTGTTACTTGTTACTTGTTACTTATTCTCCCAAGCCCTACTGAGGTCTTGCCTCCCTACTCTCTTACTTTCTTAAGAAGTTGTGTTAAAAATGGTCAACTTAACTATTCCCAGCGCCTTTAAAGTGACTCACGAACAATTTCAAGAGTTGGCTAGGGTTAATCGAGATTGGCGATTGGAAAGAACAGCTACCGGAGAATTAGTCTCTATGCCACCTACGGGAAGTATTACGGGTAATCGCAATTTAGATATTGAAGGACAGTTATGGTTGTGGAACCGTCAGACTAAATTAGGTCAAGCGTTTAACTCTTCAACTGGATTCCATTTACCTAATGGGTCAGATCGAGCTCCCGATGCGGCTTGGGTGATTCAGGAAAGATGGGATTCTCTGACACCGGAACAACAAGAAGGTTTTGCCCCTATCTGTCCCGATTTCGTGGTGGAGTTACGCTCTCCCTCGGATAATCTCAGGATTCTAGAGGAAAAAATGCAGGAGTATATTGACAATGGAGCACGTTTAGGGTTACTTATTGACCGGAAGAATCAGCAAGTAAAAATCTATAAGCCTGATACAGAGGTGAAAGTATTGCAGAGTCCAACGAGCTTGTCCGGAGAGGAAATTTTGCCCGGTTTTATTTTAGATTTGACCGAGGTGTGGAAATGAAAAACCTATTGTTGATGGTTCTTCGATTAATTGCCCACACTCCTGATTGAGGGCGCATGTCGGAATGAGGACGCACGTCGGTTGAGGGCGCACGTCGGTTGAGGGCGCACGTCGGTCATTGGTGTCAACTTAAGCCACAACCATTGCCAATTGATGCTTTCGAGACGTTCTACTTTCTCTCTTTGCAGGCGGCGTTACCCTACCTGATTAACAGTAAAAAGAGCCAGCGACAGAAGCATTCTCTTGCTCCTCTGCTCCTCCGCTCCTC
>JAAHHL010001871.1 GCA_010672185.1 Caldora sp. SIO3E6
TGATCTGGGGTAGATTGGTCACAGGAGTCCAGGTTTTCCCTCCATCTTGGGTGTGGTGCAATAAGACTTGAGAGTAGTCTCCACCTCCTGCAAGAGCTCCGAACCAGCCGATATCGTAATTTGCAAATTGGATAGTACGCAGGTAAGGGTTACCAGTTGAACGCCCCGATACGAACAACTGTGGAGTCCAGCTTTCCCCTCCATCCGTTGTTTTGCAGACAAAACCGCTACTGTTGACTAACCAGCCAACATCTGGATCAACAAACCAGATATCATCGGTTCGTGAGCTGGCGATCGGAGCATTTGTATTGCGCCAGGCAGATTTGGACATAGACTTTAGAACTCCGCTGGCCAAGCGTTGTTTCAGTACTTGAGCCTGACGTTGTTCTTTTGGGCATTCCATATTAACTGAGCTTGAATTTGCCATCAGTATTCTCCTGATTCATTGGGCTCTGGACTTTGGACAAAATTTGATATTCTGTCTTCTGTTGCTCTATTTATAAGACGATCTCACAGGGCAGTTTAGTCCAATTTTTTGAGTTAGGGGCAATTTTTTTCAAAATCGTTTCATAACTCGAAAAATTGGCACAAACAATGGTAGTTTAGCAACAAAAATTTACAAGTCACAGCCAAGCCGTGTGACATTAAATGTGCTGGAGTTTTTAATACCAATTCCCCATTCCCCATTTCCTATTTACCTACTAGGGGATAATGTTCTTCTAAAAAAGCCTGAGCATCCCCTTCATCCTGAATCACTCCATCCAGTGTCTCCGCTAACAATCTGTCCAGAATTTCCCGGTATTGAGGCCCTGGTTTATAACCTAACTTCCGCAAATCATTACCATTGAGCGGTGCTTGAACATGAGCCAAGGTAGTGAGATATTGCCAGATTTGATGTCGGATGGCTCTGGGACTTTCTACACCAATTAATACTAATGTCGGTAACTGATACTGACGTAGAAAAACAACTATTTCACTATTGAGCTGGCATTGTGGTAATTTTCCCACTACCTCCGCTTCGTCTTA
>JAAHHL010001872.1 GCA_010672185.1 Caldora sp. SIO3E6
TGGGAACAATTAATGGTTACGGTGAACGTTGTGGCAATGCCAATCTCTGCTCCCCTATTCCTAACTTACAGTTGAAGCTGGGTTACAGTTGTATTGAAAATGAACAACTAGCAAAACTAGCCCAAGTAAGTCGCTTGACCAGTGAAGTGGTCAACCTTGCCCCTGATGATCATGCTCCCTTTGTTGGTCGTTCGGCTTTTGCTCACAAAGGCGGCATCCACGTCTCAGCAGTGGCACGTAATCCCCTGACTTACGAACATATCCAGCCAGAGCAGGTGGGGAACCAGCGTCGGATTGTGATTTCTGACCAATCTGGTCTTAGCAACGTTTTAGCAAAAGCTCGTAGTTTTGGCCATGAACTCAGCAAACAAGACCCTGCTTGTCGCCAAATCTTAGAGAGACTTAAAGCTTTAGAAAGCGAAGGTTATCAATTTGAGGCAGCTGAAGCTAGTTTTGACTTGTTGATGCGTGAAGCGTTAGGACATCGGCAACAACCATTTGAACTCAAAGGTTTTCAAGTCAACTGTGACATCTTACAAGGGATAACGAGTCCCTGCAACGATGCTTTGGCTACGATTAAAGTGGCTGTTAATGGGGAAGATATCTTGGAAGCTGCGGAAGGCAATGGACCTGTTGCTGCCCTGGATGCGGCTTTACGTAAAGCACTAGTGAAATTTTACCCAGAAATTGCTGCTTTTCACCTGACGGATTATAAGGTGCGGATTCTTAATAGTGGCTCTGGAACCTCTGCCAAAACCCGCGTACTAGTGGAATCGAGCGATGGTGAGGAGCGCTGGACAACAGTTGGTGTTTCGAGCAATATCTTAGAAGCCTCCTATCAGGCTGTGGTGGAAGGTATTGAATATGGTTTGCTGTTACAGTCTCCGACTAAGACAGCGTTAACGCTTTCTAACTAATAGACATCTTGGGCGTATGCAACCATTGGTGTCAACTTAAGGTGAAAAGCGCTTGAAGCTGGGGAGCGGAAGAGCGGAGGAGCAGAGGAGCAGAGGAGCAGAGGAGAGA
>JAAHHL010001873.1 GCA_010672185.1 Caldora sp. SIO3E6
CGGAGAGGGAATTGGAAAAGTGATGCAACGTTCTGTTAGTAAAAGACACAGCAGAGGCAAAGGAAGAAATAAATTATATCAAATAGCGATTCAGAAAAATCAAGGTCATATCTTTAAGTGTAACCTCACAAAAAAACGTCATCAAACCTTTGAGAATCGGAAAAAACAAACCCTAAACACCATGATTAGAACAGGGGTTAATCAGTTTTTTAATCAATATCAACACGCCGTTACAGAAGATTTAAGTTTTGTTATTAAGAATCAAAAGATTTCTCGTCAAGTTAACCGCAACTTGGCCGAATGGTGCAAAGGAACGCTACAGAAAGCACTCGAAGAGATTTCCTATCGTCGCTCGTCATCAGTAACGGTAGTGAATGCTGCTTACACCTCGCAGGTTGATTCTCGTTTTGGGGTTCTTTTAGGAACTCGCAAAGGGGATCAATTCTTCACCTTTGATGGGGAGGTCCTACAAGCAGATGGTAATGCTGGCCGTAATATTGAAGCTCGTTTAGATGACCCCCAGATCAGTCGATTTATGAAATCGCCTCAAGTGAGGGAAGTTTTGATTAAACGGACGGTATCCTTCTTAGGGCAAAGGGATTTGACCCTGAATGATGCGATTAATCTGGGTTGGTTCAATCCAAGGCATTTAAAGGGAATCCCAAAGAAGGCAGGGGGTGAGAGTGAATCCCCAGTGGCTTAGATAGCTTAAAGGAGAATGGCCATCATTCGCTTTTACTTTAACTCACTCAAGCCGACAAGTCAGTTACCTGACGGTAATGAATAGACAAACGAAATGTTACGATTAAAACCGTTTTATTCCGTTTTGCTGCTCACTCATAAACCAATATCGGGTAAATTATCAATTACACCTTTGAGTTCTTCAATAGTTTGGCTAATTTTGTTAAATTCCTCAACAGCCTCCAGCAGGCGCTCTCCTTCGACAACTACCTCTGAGGTAGGATAATTCTGCAAAACTTCCAGCAAGGTTATTTGATTGTCCTCAAGAGCAGAAGCAACCAACGC
>JAAHHL010001874.1 GCA_010672185.1 Caldora sp. SIO3E6
TAGCAAGGGTTCGTTGGAAGTTGTCCATTGATCAAGGGCGATGAGTTCGATGGCAAGTTGAGTGAACCCTCTGGCTAAGTCAGCATTTTTGGCTTCAATAACCAGGAGATTATGCTGGGTGTGGAGGTAGTAGTCGAGGGAACCTTTTAGTTGCTCGGAGACCTTAATAGAATACTCGATTCTGAGTTGAGCTTGGGTATAGTCGATGAGGGTTAAAACAATGGGGGCAATTAGGATCTCTCGACGGGCAGCTTCACTGGTAAGGCTAACGTAGGGTAAGCGGCGCTGAATGCTATTTTTGAGTTCAGTGAGTGAGTCTAGACTTAGATTATATGTGGCTAAGTCTAGGTTAATGCGTTCCAAGGAAAAGCCAAATTCAGCCAGAATGTCGTCTGGCTCATAAGCCATCTCGAAATAATTGCGAAAAGTATAGGATTTTCCGGGTTCGAGGATAGAAGTTTTAGGCATAGTATTTTTGGGTGTGGGGTGTGGGGTGTGGTGAAAAAGAAAGTCTCATCGCTGCTGAATATAGCCTCATCAACCCTCATAAAGCTGATTCTAGTGTAGGTATGTCACACTATAAAGGTTGATTGAACAAAAGTTGTATGACTGAGCCAAAAAGCGCTTGTGAGTTGTTCAAAGCGGCCTACGAGAACCGTTATACTTGGGACGAGAACTTTCCAGGCTATAGTGCCGATATTGAAGTGAAGCAAGGGAATGAGCTCTATACTGGCACAGTTCGTATTAATAGCGACTTCACTGTAGAAGCCAGCGGCTTTGAGGATGAAAAGGTACAAGAGAGTATCTACAACCAGATGCGAGATCTGATTACCCACCGCAAACGGACATCGTTTGAGAAAGCTCATGGTAAGAACGAGTTTAGTCTGGGGGATACAGATGAAACTGGTGCTGTAGCAATCCTCGTCAATGGTAATGCTATGGGCTCCAACTACAAAGTTAATGGACAATGAGACAACTTGAGACAGCCTATTGTGAAATCTCACAACTCTCTGAAAGTGAGG
>JAAHHL010001875.1 GCA_010672185.1 Caldora sp. SIO3E6
TGATGAAGGATCGAGTAGCTGACATTACTCTATAGTAGCAAGCGATCGCAAAGTAAAAACCTGCCCTTGTCAGCCTTTTTCCGGCTCCCCCTTCCCTTGAAGGGAAGGGGGTTGGGGGGTTAGGTCACAAGGTGACGGACGAAGCAAGAAAAGTCGTCAAACTACTGTCAACAACAACAAACCAACAACCATAGCCCCACTTCCGAAGACAAATGACCAGAAACGGTGATAACTATTAACCTTAGTACCGCTACTGCTAGTAAACTGGGTCATATCTACCCAAGGAGCAATACTCCGTCGGAACCAACCGGTAGTCTCTCCCTGGGAACCGAGCAAATTCTTCACTTTGCCCATACCAAACAGGAAATTTCCTAAGGCTCCGAAGCGAGAAGCATAACGTAGGAAAATCATACCAGTAGAGTCTTGAAATTTCAGGTCAGAGCCAAATGCATAACCCGCATCACCCCTACCAATTAATTCACCCTGGAGTTTCACTGGTTGACCCCGCAAAGGACTAGCATAGGGGTCCGACATTAAGGTAAGAATATCTGATTCCTGGGTTTGCTTGAAGTTGGGGTACATTACTAAAGTGCGTAGCAAAATTGCTACTCCCAAACCGATAATGGCAAAGGCAATGGGAGCAGTTGGTAAGATGTTCACCAATGTTATTCCCAGCAACAAGCCTGCCACCAAGCCAATAGGTATAGCGACAAACAGCAACAAGTCGGTAGCAAAATTACGGTAGAGTTTTGACTTGCTTAAGTTCTTACTTTCTCCCACGATACGGCCCATGTCAAACTCCGTAGGTAAACCCAGTTGTTCAGCATAGGTACTGAGAGCACGTACCCGTTTACCCGTTAGGGGATGAGTAGAATTCAACTCCATCCACCAACCCCAAGGATTAAACAAATCCCACAAAAAGACTCTACCCACTTGCTCCGGTTGAGCTGCAATTCGATAGGCAGTACCACTGCTAGCTGCTGCTTTGGAGTCATAAATACCTAGGGCGCGAGTGCCTTCA
>JAAHHL010001876.1 GCA_010672185.1 Caldora sp. SIO3E6
GGCGGCGCACCGCCCCCTACGAATGAAAGAAACACTACCTCCTACCTCCTTCCAATGAACCTTGGTGCCTTCTTTCCTTCTACCTTCTTTCCTCCTTTCTCCTCCCTCGCCTCCTGCCTCCTGCCTCGGAGCCTCCTGCCTCGTGTTTCTTGAAAGCTCCTGAGGATCGCTTCGCACCCCCAATTGAATAGGAGAAACACTATTTCCTACCTACCTTCTACCTCCTGCCTCCTTCCTCACCTCCTGCCTCCTGCCTCCTGCCTCCTGCCTCGTGTTTCTCAAGAGTAATGAGTTGCGATCGCTTAACTTGTCACCATTGCCTAATACCTAACATCCCAATGTGCTGTATTACTCAAGCTTTGCTCTGTGAGCGCAAAGTCTTTGAAGGCAATTCCCCAAACATGACTCTATAATCCTTGGCAAAATGACCTGCATTCCAAAAACCAAATTGGTTTGCCAGGACTTCTATGCTACAGTTTTCCGGATTGCTGACCTTCAGACGTCGCCGCACTGCATTGAGCCGTCGCACCTTGAGATAGCGCATAGGACTCATACCAAATAAGTCCTGAAAACCATAAGACAAACCTCTGCTACTAGAATGCAAGCGCTGGGCTAACTCCTTGAGGGTTAGGGCTTCTTCCAACTGGGTTACCATTTCTTGCTCAGCTTGGGTAATCAGCTGTGTCCGCCGAGAGGATTTGAGGGTAGGGGTGGAACTGCCTTTTATCGGAATTGATTGAATTACCAGGGGAACCAGATCATCAGCAACTAACTTGGGAATATGGGGCTGTTGTAACCAGTCAGGTTTATATTGTGCCAACCAAAATAATTCCCTTAGGTAGTCCTTGATCTCCCCCATATTATCTGGTAGGATACTCACATGATTGGTAGTGAAGAAGCGATCATCCAAATCATGGCGCTGTAAGTCATTGGCATAAGCCTCAAAAGTTTTTACCGGGATGAATAGATTGCTCATCACTCCCTCTTGAGGACTCACTAAACCCGTTTCCCTTT
>JAAHHL010001877.1 GCA_010672185.1 Caldora sp. SIO3E6
AACAAGGCAGGCAAAGACCATATATTGTAGGGGCGGGTTTAGGGACAATTTAGGCCATTTTACCCTAATATTCCTCTCAAAACCCGCCCAAAGCCATCCCCAGGCTAACGTACAACCCTTTGGAAAGGAAAACCGCGAAGTTATCCCTTGATTAAGCAGGTTTAGTTGTTGCTTTTTGTTCGAGTAGGTTGCGAATGGAGGTCTTTTCGAGAATTCCTACGAGGACACCACTTTCACGTACTACCAACAACTGATTCAGTTGTTTTTGCTCTAAAAGCATTACCACTTCCAACAGGGATTGCTCTGGTTTAACTATGGCAGAAACCTCAACTGGCTGCATAAGTGCCTTAACTGTGGTTGTTGGCCAATCGGAGGTAGGGATGTTTCTCATCTCATCAACCGCGATCGCTCCTAAAAATTGACCTTCTGCATCAGTAACCAGAAATTTACTCCATTCTTTCTTGCCAATAATATATTCATTAGCAAATTCCCTTAAAGATAAGTCTACCGAAACAATGGGACTGTTGGGAATTACTGCATCCTCTGCTTTCAGGCTGGTTAGTTGGTCTTGAATTGTGGCAGATTGAGCAGAACGGCCAGCATTTTGCAGTATAAACCAACCGATTAATAGAGTCCAGATGCTACCGAAATTGATGATTTCCAAGACCGAGAGTAAGCCAATGGCAACCCCTACCCAACCAAAAAACTGACCGACGCGGCTGGCAAAAACGACTCCTTTGTAGGGATTTCCCGTAATCTTCCACACCAAAGCTTTGAGGATGTTGCCTCCATCTAGGGGTAAGCCTGGAATTAGGTTGAACAGAGCCAGAATTAAGTTGAGATAAGAGACTAGTCCCACAATGGCGGCTAAGGGTGCGGGGAGGTTAATGGTGATACCAACCAAGGTTAACAGAGCAAATAGTACTAGGCTAACTGCTGGTCCTGCGATCGCGATCCAAAATGCTTCTGCTGGAGTCTTTGATTCTTTCTCCAGACTGGCTAAGCCACCAAAG
>JAAHHL010001878.1 GCA_010672185.1 Caldora sp. SIO3E6
GCAGGGGGCGGAGGGAAGGAGGCAGGAGGCAGGAGGCAGGAGGCAGGAGGCAGGAGGTAGGAGGCAGGAGGTAGGAGGGAGGAGGCAGGAGGCAGGAGGAAAGAAGGCAGAAGGTAGAAGGCAGGAGGCAGGAGGCAGAAGGCAGGAGGCAGGAGGAGGGAAGTTAGAAGGCAGGAGAAGGACGATTTTAACCTTCTTGAATTATCAATTATCCATTATCCATTATCAATTATCCATTATCAATTATCCATTATCCATTATTAATTATTGAATAATGTCCATTCCTGATTGCCAATTCTGATGACATTTCCCGTATTAAGCCAGCAAGGTTGATGGGGAGCAAGTCGCTGGCCGTTGACAAAAGTACCATTAGAACTGCCTAAATCTACTAATTGATAACGGATTGTACCTTGAGGATCAGGCTGCTGAAGAATTTGAGCATGGTAACGGGAACATAAAGCATCTTCAATAACGAGGCTGTTACTCGGTTCCCTACCGAGAGTGAAAGGTGTTGCGGATAAAGTAGCGATCGCACCGGTTAATTTATGTACTAGACGAGTTGAGGTTCCCCCCTCATTACTCTCCGCTAATACCGTTGGAGCCAATACTGGTTGATCCCGCATGGGTAAACTGGCTTGAGTGGGGGATTGCCCTTCAAAGGCTAAGTTAGGAGTTTCCAGAGTAGCACCTAAAGTAGGGTCATTGGCTTCAGATTGAGAACCAGAAACTACATTTACCTGCTGTACAGGGGGTTGTATATTAGGACGACCGGCTTCTGCAATCTGCCTTTTCAGTTCTGCTTCATGTTCTGTCTCCTGACGAGCACTCATTCCTTCTACCTGACGAATTATCCCACGAGTTTGAGGGAAGTTAATATCGCTCACTCTGACATCTTCGAGTACAAAACCTAAAGCATAGGAAACTTCAGCATGATCTAACAGATACTGGCGGACATGCAATCGTCCTTGACTTGTCAACTGTTCCACCCGTAGTTGACCAATGGCCACTCCCA
>JAAHHL010001879.1 GCA_010672185.1 Caldora sp. SIO3E6
GTAGGTGTTAGGTGGTAGGTGTTAGGTGTTAGGTGGTAGGTGGTAGGTGTTAGGTGGTAGGTGTTAGGTGTTAGGTGGTAGGTGGTAGGTGTTAGGTGTTAGGTGTTAGGTGTTAGGTGTTAGGTGGTAGGTGGCAGGTTGTAGGTTGTAGGTTGTAATATAATTTCAATTATCAATTATCAATTATCAATTATCAATTATCCATTATCCATTATCAATTATCAATTATCAATTATCAATTATCAATTATCAATTATCCATTATCCATTATCCATTATCCATTATCCATTACTAACAACCAACACAGACTTAATGGGTCGTTTTATTCTATTTCCCTCTCGATCAATTCTCCCATAAAAAGTCTCCCCTTGGTAATAGAGAGCAGAAGAACTTCCTCCATCTAAATTCATCCCTTTTTCTGCTCCCAAGCTTTTCAGCAATTCCGCCAATTCTGGTAGAGATACCCCACTATTTTGTGGGGATTCTGGTTTTTGAGCTGCCATTACTAGTAAAATATCACCTTCACGAGTAATGCCGACTGCACTACGGGCATTGAGTCGTTTTGTTCCTAAGGCATCCCGAATAACTTTACCCTCTTCAAAATCCAAAAAGCCTTCCTGAAATAAAGTGAGTGCCGGGAGCAAACCTGGACCACCTCCTAGGGCATCAACTAAGACACAGCCTTCGGGAATTGCTTGGCTGTGGAGAGCAATATCATAACGGAAAGTTGACTCACAACGATAGCGGCGAAATTCTGTCCGGTTGAGAATTTTATCTAAGTAAGGCTCATTGTTAGGATTATCCATCAATCCTTCATTGAGTTGGGGATCTGCTACTAATTGTCCTGCTTGCACAATATAAGATGTCGTTTTTTGGTTATTAGGGTCAAAAAAACCGCCATTAATGACTGCTAATGCTTGATGCTGTTGGACAAAATTTTCCAAGGGAATAAGTTGTTCAGAAGCAACAGTTTTCACTACAAAGCCACTGTCAGCAGGAATCAACAGTGA
>JAAHHL010000188.1 GCA_010672185.1 Caldora sp. SIO3E6
TGGGGACGCGGGGATGGGGAGACAAGGAGGACAAGGAGGACAAGGAAGACAAGGAAGGAATTGATACTCACCAATTCCCAATTCCCAATTCCCAATTCCCAATTCCCAATTCCCAATTCCCAATTCCCAAACAACAAACGACAAACGACAAACAACAAACAACAAATGACAATTCCCAATGTCCAAATATCCCAAAAGCCGCACTAGGCGTAAATTCCTACAACTAGCTGCCTCCGCTACTCTGAGTAGTGTGGCAGTATCTGGATGTGGCTGGACTCTGGCTAATGTTAAGCCAACGCCTAGTGGTCGAGGTTCAGAAGATGAGTTATATATCTATACCTGGTCTGGTTATACAGATCAAGAGTTACTAGACCGTTTTACCAAAAAAACCGGTATCAAGGTTGTAGCAGATGTTTTTGATTCCAATGAAGCGATGCTGGCTCGACTGCAAGCCGGAGGTGGTAGCGCCTACAGCATTATCTACCCTTCTGATTATATGGTGCAGAAGATGGTGGAGTTGGATTTGTTGACTCAACTGGACTTTTCTTACATTACTACTCTGGAGCAGTTGTTTCCCCGCTTTCTTAATCCGGAATATGACCCAGATAATTTGCACAGTATACCCACAAGCTGGGGAACTACTGGCTTAGTTTACAACAAACAACAATTACAACCACCACCCGATGACTGGGACTATCTTTGGGATTACCAAGGACAATTAGCCAAGCGGATAACATTACTCAATGATGTCCGGGAAGTTATGGGAGCAACATTGAAAATGTTAGGTTACTCCTACAATACTAAGGATACTGAGCAGATTGAAGAGGCTTATGAACAGTTAGTCAAGTTAAAACCCAGCATAGCTTCCTTTACTTCAGATGCTTGGCGACCACAAATTTTGAGTGGGGATTTAAAAGCAGCTATGTGCTATTCTTCCGATGCCAATGAAGTCATTGAAGAAAACCCTGATTTGGAGTATGTGCTACCTCAAAGTGGTTCTTCTGTATGGATGGATACTATGGTAATTCCTAAAACTGCTCCTAATCCTAAGGGGGCTTATGCTTGGATTAATTTTATGTTGGAACCAGATGTTGCTGCTCGAATGTGTGAGAGATTGAGTTTCGCTACACCGAACAAAGAAGCCTACAAACTATTACCCTCTAAAATCCAAGATAATCAAAGTTTGTTTCCCTCAGAATCCGCTTTAGAGAACTGTGAGGGTTTGTCTCCTGTTGGTAATCAAGTTGAAGAAGTTTATGACCGCTACTGGACAAGATTGACGAGTGGTTAGCTATTTCCTACCTCCAAAAAGCTGTCAGCTGGAACTGGCATTGGTGCCAGTGGAATCATTATTTATTGGTTGCAATTGCGGTTTTTTTTTGCTATTATTATGAATAATGGAGAAGATGTGCGCATATAAACTATTCCTCCTCGCTACAGGCAAGATGCCTGTTCCACAAGAAACTGATGATTGAATTTCTAGGTAAACAGCTCCCTCTTTTAAGAAATTAAGGTTATGAGTTTAATTATCCCCGATGAGTTTCTACAAACAGCAAGCATTTCAGAAGCTGATCTCAAGCTCGAAATTGCCATTGTACTATTTCAACAAGAGAAAATTACTTTAGGGACAGCCAGCCAGTTTGCTGCAATGAACCAATTACAGTTTCAGCGAATTTTAGGTCGCCGTCAAATTCCAAGTCATTATGGCGTTGAGGAATTTCAACAAGACTTAAAAACGTTGGAGGCAAATAACTGGCGATGATTGTTGTAAGTAATACTTCGCCTATCTTTTATCTTTCCACCATTGGACAGCTTGATTTACTCCGTAAACTCTATAATAAAATCTTGATTCCCACGGCTGTTTTTAATGAAATTACCAATGTAGGCAATACAGATGCTAGTGCTACAATTGTACCTACCTTAAGTTGGATTCAGACTCAATCTGCAACTGACCAAGCGTTAGTACACAAATTAAGAAGCGAACTCGACCCCGGTGAAGCTGAGGCCATTGCCTTAGCTATTGAGTACAGTGCTGATCGTCTCATCATTGATGAAAGATTGGGTAGAGTAGTTGCCATAAGACTGGGATTAGAAGTAACAGGTGTTTTAGGGATTCTTATTGCTGCCAAACAGAATAACTTGATTCAAGAGGTGAAACCTTTACTCAATAATTTAACTGAGCAGGTTGGCTTTTGGGTGGATGAGCAGCTTTACACAGTGGTTTTACAAGCAGTTGGCGAATCAATTTAGCATTTTGAATTTGATGTGAGGCTTTAGGCGATCGCACTACAGGCTATAGGATTTTCACCGATTGATTAGTGGGGGACGATCGCATTAGAATGATATAGCCTATTGTCTGGGCATGCCACAGTAGTTAGTAAATCACTACATTTTTCAAAAGTTATGAAAGAGCCGATATGGTTGGGTTTCGCTCTCCCATCGAATCAATAAGTTTTCTCCAAAGTATTGATGTGCTTAACCCAACCTACAGGCGATCGCGCTTTACCTACCTTCTAGATATTCATTAATTAAGCTCCGTGTAGTTGCTATCATCAGTTGGCACATTCTTCCAACCAATTGGTTATCATTTCTAGATGACTCCAGTGTGACCTGGCACTGACCTGCACAAGAACCTTCAATCTCACAGCCTTTACAAAAATCATTATTTCCAGGAAGTCGGCTTTCTATGAGTTGAGAGTACTTACTCTCAGGAGTAAAGCATTCTTCAAATGTGTCTGATGAGCCAACAACTGTATTAGTATGACCACAAGTTTTCAGGCTGCCATCAACATTGAATTCGAGCGTCTTACCCTCCATTGCAGGGCAAAATGCATGAGGAGTATTAAGCCAAGAATTAGACATTAAATTTCGGAATGGGGTCTCCCATGTACCATAGAAGTTCAAGTCTTTCTGGTGTGCATAGTGCCGTAACAAGAGAATTTTCTCGACACAAGATTCTGTAGTAATTCCGATCGATCGAACCAAGTCAAAATCCATCGCCATGTCTTTGACTCCGATCTCCTTTGCAAGATCGACGATGCTTTCATCTACTAGGTGGAAATTTCTATCAGTCACAGTCACAGTAAAACCATCAATAGGATGATCAATAGACTTGAGAAGTTTGATTTTGTTCATGATGGTGTCAAACGTGCCGCGACCTTTCTGATCTACTCTGATAGAGTCGTTTCCGTCTTTTAACCCATCTAGCGATGTGGAAATTTTGACATTCAAGATGACTTGGCTTCTGTATTATCACATGGGTATTGATTTATTGATTTAGTCTTTGAATGCGCAGGAATTTTTACGAAGAAAGAAGGGTGTACCATTTAAGCTGACCTAGTACTTATAGCAATCCTAAATAGGATGTAACAAGTGATCGGCTTAAAACCCACGTATAGCAAGGATCACGTTTACTGAAAATTGCCACGACTTAAATAGAATTGCTATATTGATATACCAATTCGTAAAAGCATGTTTCACAAACTAACTCGAATAATTCCTTTAAAAGTCCTCTAAATACTTGATTTCACGCCTTCTGTTACCAGCAGGGGAAAGCCTTGCCAGTTCCGCTGCCTCAGAACCATGCGGATTATCTGAATAGCCAAACGAAAACCACAAGTCATGACCATGATCTACTAACATGGCGATTGATTTGCTCCCACGACCACTTAAATGTTCCTTGAGTCTACGACGAATACTGTTTGATCTTCCAAGGTAGGCAGGCATATCTCCTGCTGTTTCATCGTAGATGCAGTAGATTCCACCTGCATTTGGTGCTGAATCGACATTCCTACTGTTAAATGGTTTGATTTCGCCTTCTCTCATTGCTTTCTCCTTTTGCGTTGCGGCAAGACTTCAGCTTAAGAGCTACATAATATAAGTATAGCAGATTAAAGTTACAATATGTAATGAAAGAAGGTCAATTTTGTAAGAACGCTTGAACTAAGTAAAATATATTCCTAAGTCACCAGATTGAACTCTTTCTAAAGAAAAAACTGGTGGTTGCTGATCGTAATTTGGAGTTTGAGGAGGAGAAATCCTTATACCTGTACTAGCATCGAGATTTCTTATCTTCCATACAAGAAGAGCACTTTGCTATAAAAATCTACTCAAATCGAAACTATCTTCTGTCAACTCTTCCTTAAACCTCTCCGCACTCAATAACAACAACAGTTGCTCGGAATAATCCACTGCTCCTCGTAACTCATCCCGCAAAATCTCCAAGCCACCATTAGCATACTCCTCAAAAATACGGATGCGCTTCTCTTGGGCAACGTTATCACTAGGCGAGATAATTTTGGTATCCTTAGTTTGTGCGATCGCGATTAAATTCAGCACCAAGTCGTATCCCCTTGATGCAAAAATTTCGAGCCCAATGGGTGCAGGCTCTTTTGTGGAGATCTTACCTAAAGGGATTTGCCTGTTCCTCTGTGCCCCTAGGGTAGCAGCAAATACAACCACATCAGCATAAGTCTGAAAAGGTCCGGTTGTATCCTTTGATGCAGTTAAAGCTTGTACTAAATCAGCCTTGTCCTTAGCAATTCTAATTCTGTTGACACCCATTGTGTTACTCACGGCTCCTTGGGGATTTTAACAGAATCTTCTTGGCTTCATCAAATATGTTAATGGGAATTGGGGATTGGGAATTGGGGATTGGGAATTGGGAATTGGGAATTGGATGTACCTCACTGATTTGAGAACTGCTATATTAGTTTTTAGGTCGTAGGTTTGAGGATAATATGGATAAAACAGAAAAGATATCAGATCATTCCAGCAGCACTGAAGCTCAATTGCAGGTAGCAAAGGTTATAGAAACGCTGCAACAAGACCTACCAACCTTATTTAAGCAAGATATCTCCTATCATATTTATACCCAGGATATCTACTTTCAAGACCCCATTAGTCGATTCCGAGGAAAATTCAACTATCGCATTATCTTTTGGACACTGCGCTTTCATGCTAGGCTATTTTTTACAGAAATCTACTTCGATGTACATGATGTGTATCAGCAAGACCAGGATACTATCAAGGTGGATTGGACGGTTCGTGGTATTTTGCGTCTTCCCTGGAAATCTCGGTTATTCTTCAACGGTAATTCTACCTACAAACTCACTAAAGAGGGTTTAATCTACAATCATCTCGACATCTGGGACCGGAAACCAGGGGAAATTTGGCAACAGTTTTTTCGCAAAGGCTCCTAACCGAATGGCACGCTTGTTAAGTTGGGCGGGTTTTGATCGGAATATTGCAGTCAAATGGCCTAGATTGTCCCTAAACCTGCCCCTACAACAGATACAATTTAATTCTTCATGGTTAAATTGGGCGGGTTTTGATCGGAATATTGCAGTCAAATGGCCTAGATTATCCCTAAACCCGCCCCTACAACAGATACAATTTAATTATCAATTATCAATTATCAATTATCAATTATCCATTATCAATTATCCATTATCCATTTTTTTCAAACCTGAAAAACTTGTTCTTGAATAATTGCTCCCTTTTCCTGTAAAACTGATAACATTTTTTCAGATATGCCGGAGTGTCGTAAAATTCTGGCTCCATCAAGCTTTGCTTGTTCGATATTGGTATTGAACAGGTTCGCACCAACAAGATTAGCATTGGTCAAGTCTGCATTACTGAGATTGACGTGGCGTAGCAGAGTATAACTCAAATCAGTATTGCTTAAATTAGCACCGCTCAAGTCGGTACGGCTGAGATTTGCGCCGTTTAGATTGGCACGGTTCAAATCCGCACCACTGAGATTAGCACCGTTGAGATTGGCTCCTTCAAGGTTGGCATCTTGCAGATCAGTGTGACACAAGTCAGCGTCACTCAAATTAGTCTTGCTCAAATCAGCTTTACTCAAGCAGGCATGTTGGAGTTGAGCTTTCCTCAAATCTGCGTGGTATAAATTGGCTTCCCTGAGGTTAGATCTATTCAAACTAGCATTTTTGAGATTGGCATTGCTGAGGTCAGCCTGTTGTAAATTGGTATGGTTTAGTTGAGCTGCGATTAAACTAGCACCACGAAAGTTAACCTGCTGTAACTGAGCACGGCGCAGATCCGCATCCCAAAGGCTAGCACCGCTTAAATCAGCACTGTGCAAGTGAGCTACTGTTAATTTTGTACCATTAAGTATAGCTTTACTCAAGTTGGCTTTTTTGAGTTTGGCAAGACTCAAGTTGGCATCGCTCAAGTTAGCACAACTCAGGTTAGCACCCCGTAGATCAGCATCACTAAAGTTACTACCACGTATGTCAGTACCGCTGAGATCAGCATCCTGCAAGTCAACGCCTTTTAGCTGAGGAAAGATGCGGTAGCTATCAAGATCAATAACTTTTTGATTATCTGGTTGAGCATCTTTGACTTTGACTAAACTATACTGAACATTTTCCGTATGGACAGCAAATACGATGTTAAAAACTTCCAAAAAATTAATAAACCATTGACATTCTTGCTCCGGATAATCTTCGTAATAGCGAATTAACTGAGCAAGACAAGCATCTAAATGGTTACGAACATATTTACAGATCAGAATTATTTTGAGTAGGGGGATTACGAGGTCTAGAGGATTATTCTGATTAACAATCTGTATAAATAATTGGGATGGTTCTTGATTGTCTTCAGTAAGCAAAAACTCAATAACTCTTCTACAGGTTCGTATTAATAAATCAACGCTTAACCTATCTTCATCATAGGATTCATAAAGCCTGTCTAGCTTTTGAGACAAATTGGCACTGAAAATTTCTAGTGTACTTTCACTTCTAATCGACAAATTTAAATATTTTTGTAAATTCTGCTTAAAATTATTATAGTTTATATTTTTTGTTTGTTGTATAAATATATTGGCGTAGTTAGTGTAACTAAATAAAAGATTTGTCGCTACAGTTTCTTTGATTAAATTAATTAGTCCATCTTCTTCTATACTTGTTGGATTAATACATTTTTCTTTAGTTTGTTCCTGATCCGTACTATTAGAATCACAGCGAACCGTATACATAGCTAAATCAAAATTGAACTTTTCTTTGAGTTTTTGGGCTGTCTTTTTAGCAAGTTCTCGCTGCTCTATCGGATTACTGGTGTTAAGGTATTGAGGAACTAGTAAATAAGAGGTATAACGATGGCTCCAATAACCTTGATTGCGAGTGTTGTAGGGAGCTGCAAATAGTTTAATTTCTTGATAGTCTTCACTATTGATAAATCTTTTAAGCCAACTTTTCAGATAATTTGCATTTGTAGACCGGTTAGACCGATGATTGCTCGACTCTCCCAAGATTTGAATCAGCATTTGTATCGCTTGATAGTTTCTCTTGGAAGACCAGTTGTTGATCAGGATATAGCAACTTCTTTTGATGGTGTTAACAAAAATTTGTTCATTATTATTAACAATAATTTGACCAAGAGCCTGGACTGCATTTGGGTTGAGCGCTTCTTCTCCATCAATAAATAAAGCCTTGAATTCTAACAACACTGTTTCTGAGGGAGATTGATTCACAGTTTTGATAAAAAACTCATAAACCAATTCCTGAGCTTGCTGAATAGCTATAGGGTCTAGTCTATTGCTTTGATGCTCAGAACTAGATAGAGAATTGTTTAGCAAAATACGCCCAGCCATAACAGGCAACAAAGATAGCTTTTCTAACTATAATATCAAGATTTGGCAGAAATCATTAAAAAGAAGTTTACTACTCTTTTCAAGAAGGCGACAAAGCCAGAAACAATTAGTACTCCCTCAAGAAGAGTTGTGGGAGAGAAGTTTGCTATGCTTGCGTGCAGCTTAGGGGCAATAGTATTTTGACAAAAGTGGGATGATCCTAAAGAATTAGAGTTTATCTGAGAATTATTGAAGCTTAGGAGAAAAAGCTGATTTAATCTGGCTACTTGCATCCTGAGTGTTATTGATCCAGCTAAGTTTGCTTAACCTACTGACCAAAAGCAACTTACAATTTTTGCCTTCCTGCCCTGGCTCTCCTCAATCAAATAGTCCCTTATTGGTTACTATCTTAACTTTTCCGGCTAGCCAGAGTTTTGATTTTCGGGCATGATTGTTAGTTAATTGACCTGTAAATATTAGCAGTTAGGTCTTAACAATTTATCTCTTGAGTCGAAAAATCACATCAACCTTTAGGTATAGAAAGTTTTAAGGTTTCCCTCAAAAGTTCGTTGATCATAACTAAAATCAAGCAAAAGAATATTTTTTTATCGAAAGAATATTTTATCCAACAATTAAAAACTGTAACATAATGTAAAAAAGCTCAAAATTTATAAAAATATCTTTAGATTTTAATCTTCAAACATGTGCTATTGCTACTCATCCTAGTCTTTCTTCTGTTGTCGTGTTTGTTGTTGCTCATGCCTAGAGCGCGATCGCATAGTATATTGCCCGTGGATATTAACGGAGTAGGGAACTAAGTAGCTGATCAATCCGGCTATCCATCGCTGACTGGTCATCTTACCTTGCACCAAGGCTGAGCCATGATTAATAGTAAACAATATCGAACCGACAACTACAGATACCTTAAGTGCAGTTGGCATCAGCTTTTCGTCCAACAGAGCAGCACCAAATTTTTTGAGAGGCGAGTTCATGGTTTGAGTTTGGGGAAATGGGGAGACGCGGAGACGCGGGGATGTGGAATACAATTTTTCTGACCTCTCAATTCCCAAAAAACAAATGACAAATGACAAATGACAAATGACAATTCATAAGTACAACTTTTTTTGCTGAATATAGTCTTCCACAGGAGCGGTCACGGCTTCAGTATCTCCCTGTACACGATATCCTGTAGAAGAGACTCCCGGTATTTGTACATCTGCGATCGCAATTTTGGCTCCTAGTTTTCTGAGCTGCTCTAAATCTTGCTCCTTAATCAGATATCCTGAACGAGGTATTACCTGTAGTCTAATTTGTTGTAACAGTTGTTCAATTTGATACCAACGGAGCATCTGAAACAATAAATCAGAACCAACTACCAGGGTTAGTTCTGGCTCTATCCCCCATTGCTGTCTCACCTTAGCTACCGTTTCCCAAGTTCTGGGGCTACTAAGAGTGGGATAAACTCCCAAGTTCTGGTAAGGGGATTCGATCTCATCTATGAGTAATCGTAGCATTTGCGATCGCTCCTCCAAAGTAGTCTGGTGAGACTTAAAAGGATTATCCGAAGCCCAAACTACTACCTTGTCGTAGTGATGGGAGAGCCAGCTCAGAATTGCCTTATGAGCAGCAGTTGGCGGATCAGCACTAGTACCGAACAAAGCGATTTTGTTATTTGTTGTTTGTTGTTTGTTATTTGTTGTTTGTTGTTTGTTGTTTGTTATTGGTTGTTTGTTATTTGTCATTTGTCATTTGTTATTGGTTGTTTGGGATTTGTTCTCTTTCTTGTCTCCCTTGTCTCCCTTGTCTCCCTTGTCTCCCTTGTCTCCCTTGTCTCCCTTGTCTCCCTTGTCTCCCTTGTCTCCCTTGT
>JAAHHL010001880.1 GCA_010672185.1 Caldora sp. SIO3E6
GTTCCAGCAAGGATTTTCTCCACATGTCAACAGCCGTAGCCGCAACAACAGACAGTACCTTTCAACAAGACGTACTTGACAGTCAGCTTCCCGTCTTAGTAGATTTTTTGGGCTCCCTGGTGTGGTCCTTGTCGCATGGTTGCGCCTGTTGTGGAAGAAATTTCGCAGCAGTTCGAGGGTCAGTTGAAAGTAGTGAAGCTCAACACCGACGAAAATCCCACTGTGGCTGGCCAATATGGTATCCGCAGTATCCCAACATTGATGGTCTTCAAAGATGGACAGCGAGTTGATATGGTAGTGGGGGCAGTTCCCAAAACTACCTTAGCGAATACTCTGGAAAAATATATCTAATAAGGATTATTACTAGTCACTTTTGGTATAGCAGAGTTATGCTTGCTTACATGAGAAACATCTAAACCCATACAATAAGGCTGGGTTATTTTCTTATTTACCTCTTTATAAGGATTAATGAGGCTCTATTCAGCAGCGATGAGATTTTCTTTTCACCACACCCGGTCACCCTACACCCCACACCCAGTCTCCCTTTTAGCCTTTTTTCCCCCTTGAGCGACCCTACACCCCTCACTGTCAGGCACTTCAAGGAGAAATTATCCTTTTAACGTCTGGGTCAACAAATCACTCAATCGCTGCAAAGCAGGTGAGATATCGTCGGGCAAGATATGAACATCAAGAATACTAAAGGTATTACTCTCTTTTGCCATCTGCAATGCTTGACGAAGTTGATGGCTAGTCTTTACCACAAAACCACGTCCCCCTAAGACAGTGGCTAGCTGCGCGTAGTCAATGCTGGGAATATTAACAAAATCCGCTTTCTGATGATCCATTGATCGTAGTGAGGCAAATGAACCATTGTTGATGATAATAACAATGGGGTTGAGTCCCAGCCGTTTAGCTGTGAGCAACTCCATACCCGTCATCTGGAATGCCCCATCACCAACTAATGCGATCGCTCGACGGAAGGGATCAGCTAGCTGCGCACCAATCACT
>JAAHHL010001881.1 GCA_010672185.1 Caldora sp. SIO3E6
TCCGAGTTTTTTCAAAGGAATTGGAGAATAGTTCTCTCTAAAACAAGAGAACACGCTGCAATCCTCTCTACACAAGAACTTTAGCTATCAGTTCAACCTACAGCTTTTTTTGGTGCAAGATCTGAGTTGAATGTGGTTTTGAATTTCAGCAGAGGGTGTAGGATTAGATTTTTGGTAGAGGGTAATCAGCCGTAGAAGATCTTCAAGGTATTCCATTGCTGGCTCAATATTGCTGTAGATGAAGCCGACGGGATTATTGATTTCGTGAGTTACCCCTGCTAACAATTGACCTAAACTTGCCATTTTGGCTTTCTGTACTAGTTGTGCTTGAGTAGTTTTTAACTCATCTAAAATAAGTTCTAACTCTTGCGCTTTTACCAGACATTGAGCTTCACTTTGTCGCAGAGTTTTCTCTGTTCGTTTGCGCTCAGTGATATCTCGTGCAATACCTCGATAACCCTGCCAAACACCTTGAGCATCGAATATGGGTGAAGCACTGATTTCTAGTACTATTGGATATCCTTGTGGCTCTCCCGTACTTATGGTGAAAATTCCGGTATTTCTGATAGCTTCCTCGAAAATATATTTCTGTCATCCTTTCTCTGTAAGGAATACAGGAATGATAACCTCAGATTATCACCCTAACTACTGGAGAGCCACTCCGGTGGGAAAACTTCCTGCAATTTTTTGCCAATAAATACATCCGGTGGAACTAAAGATTCAACATCCTTAGCCGGTTTATAATCAACAAAAGTTCCATCAGACAGACAGCGAAATATCGTATCTGGTATGGCATCCAACAGTGCGCAGTTAGTAGCAGCACGCTGTTCACTCCGCTCTTGGAGTTGTTTTGTTTGCTGACAAATTAGTAGTTGATTTGGCTACCAACTTAAGGCGGGACAAGAGAAACTTCAGGAGAGAGTCAGGGTTGAGGACTAGTTCGCGGCATAATGTCGCGAACTAGAATGCCATTGGGATATCTAGCTATTGTTAAACTGATTGAAA
>JAAHHL010001882.1 GCA_010672185.1 Caldora sp. SIO3E6
CAAACATGATCCAGTATTTGTTCACGACTGAGCACTTGTCCTTTGTGGCGCAGAAAAGTTTCCAAGAGGCTGATCCCTTTCTCGCACAATTGAACTTGACCAGCTACTAAACAATATTGTACAGATTATCATGTTCAATGCTGGTGTACAAAAGACGGTGTTACTGATTCCCCAAGCTGAGCAGTGGCAATTACAGACGATGACAGAAATGACCGACAATGGTATTGTTGAAATCAGTAAACTATCGCAACCTTTAACTACAGAAAGCCCTGTTCCTACTCGCGTGATTCAATATGTCAAAAATACCCTAGAGCCTCTACTAATTGACGAAGGGAAAACTGAGATTCCTGGGATTCTTGAAGGCTATTTACTCAAATATAACCCCCAAAGTGTACTGTGTTTACCACTGCTCAATCAAGGACAATTAGTTGCTATTGTCTACTTGGAACATCCCACAACGAAAGGGGTTTTTACGCCTAATCGTCTAGCAATTATTCGATTCCTCTGTGCCCAAGCAGCTGTTTCCTTACAAAACGCTCAACTTTATGATCAAGCTCAGCAAGCTATACAGGAGTTACACCAAACACAACAGCAATTGGCTCAAAGTGAAAAGATGTCAAATTTGAGGAATTTAGTTGCTGGGGTTACCAATGAAATTAATCAGCCAGTGGGCTTTTTGCAGGGCAATATTCAACCGGCCCTTGACTATGTGCAAGACTTACTAGATTTAATCAACCTCTATCAGTCGGAATACCCTCAACCCAATGACACAATTAAAGCAAAAACTGAGGCGATTGATCTAGAATTTATCCGTGAAGATTTCCCCCGATTGCTAGAGTCGATGCATCAAGGAATTAACCGTATTCGCAATATTAGTAATAGTTTAGTGCAACACGGCGAAAAGAACCCACCAGTCTGAAAGCGATAGAATCCTTATATCAAGTTCGGTTGAATACCTTAACTTTGACGAGGATATAGTAACAAAAGATAGAGAATGCAAGA
>JAAHHL010001883.1 GCA_010672185.1 Caldora sp. SIO3E6
GAGGAAGAAGAATACAATTGTCCTTAACCCTTAGAGTATTTCCATATATAGGTTTTTTTTAGAACCACTACGCCATATATGGGAGTTGACAAAATGCACGACCTTTTAACTTGTCACCATTGCCTAAAACCTAAAACCTAAAACCTAAAACCTAAAACCTAACACCTAACACCTAACACCTAATTAATCGTACTGTTCCAACCAAGCAACCAATTCCTCAGGTTTACTGAAGTCGAGCAGTGCTTCCCCTAAAGCTTCCAACTGTTCCACCGGCAATCTCTGCACTTCCTCAGTTAACTCCGGAGTTAAATTGCCCAACCGACGGGTGAGCAACCGCAGAATCAGTTGTTGTTCCCGCTGAATGCCTCGTGCCTCAGCTTCAGCTTCAGCTTCGGCTTGCATTTCTTGATAGATTACTGATTCCCGCATAATATCCCTCCGCAATAATCTGTTAATCAGCTCTTTCTCTAATACTAAACCAGCGATAATTGCCGTCGATGCTGCGACATTACTTTGCACCTGTTGGTTGGCAATGTTGTCAATCAACTGAGCCGTTTGTTGTAGTGTTTGAGACCTATCGCTGGTTTTGCTTAATGCCGCAAATGCCAACAATCCTGGAGAGCCTAAAAACATTGGTGTCAACTTAAGGTGAAAAGCGCTTGAAGCTGGGGAGCGGAGGAGCGGAGGAGCGGAGGAGCTAGGGAGCTGGGGAAGAAGAGAGAACTGATAATTTTTGGATACAACGCTCAAGAAATCCCACCCAAAATTTCGTTCACCCAGTTCCGGGAATCTCGAATGTCTTCTGTTTTACCAGTGGAGAGTCACTTTGACACAGATAAATCACTACTTGCCGCATCTGTTTTTGGGGAAAGCGCCGGTAAACCCGCAAGCGATAATCCATCATCCGAAAGGGAATATCTGGTTTCGGTTGAGTTTGGAACTCTAGATGAAGCACCATATTTTCCGACTGTAGCAGAATCAATGAATCAGCACGGATCGGTT
>JAAHHL010000189.1 GCA_010672185.1 Caldora sp. SIO3E6
CAACTGCCCAGCAACTTCTGGGTAAGTCCAAGTATGGTTGGTGATACCTTTGATAACTCGTCCGGCAATTCTACCTGGGTTGTTCTCGTTGTAAAACTCCAGGGGTAGAGTGAGAATTTTTTCTAGGGCTTTTTCCGATTGTCGCCGACGAGACTGGAGGGGAATTGCCCATTGATGCCACCAACCGCCAAGCCAAGGTTGCACTGGGGCTCTGGCTACTGTAACTAGGAAAATTATGCCTAGTAGCACTGCCAAAGACAAGAATTGCTGATCTTGACTTGGGATAAGAGTAGCAATGCCATCCACTAGGTTTTGCAGTGGTTTATCCAAGGCTTGACCAGATAAAATATTGAGAATCTGCCCAATCGCATAAGGTACAACTAAATCAACGATTTCAAAGATACTAGCACCGGTAATGCTAAGAATAGAGGGTAGGTGGTAGGGGCGGTAGTAGTTGAGGATATCCCGAAATGTTGCCATAATACTCCTGAACACCAGCACTGGCATAACTTGTGCAATTTCAGCCAGACTGCTTTATGTTACAAGGATACATTGTAGTATATAAATGCTATAATGTAAGAAAGCAGGAGGAGGCAGGAGAGGAGAAAGCTTTCTTCGTAACCCAACATAATGTACTCCTCAAAAGTGGAAAGTCTGAAACTGCTTACGACCTCTAGCAATTATACCCATTGATAGATGCAGATTTAGAGAAAATTTGTTACATAAGACAAAAAAATAGCATGTAGATGGATATACTTATGCCTATATGCTGAGATTGTTACCCAAATGTACTCTTCGAGAATAGTTTGCGAACCCTCTACAGACTCTGGAACAGGGAGTATAGAGCACGTTAGGTTTTACTCAGATCTTGCACCTGATGTTGAAAACCGGATTTTGAGCAAAATTACAACCGACATTCCGCACGACAAGACGTGCTACAAAACCTTTTTCTCCTAGCCTTTGATATAAAAGGTTTTCGTCGATTTATACTACAGTTTATCATTGAATCTTAATTCTCAATTATGCTGCTCTATAGAGAATTACATTTAGCAAAAAATGTGAAATGAAGCATCTTCGTTGATAAACTATTTTGTAGTATCAGCGTAGTGCGGAATGTCGGTTACAACGAATTCAATAGGGTTTCAGCTTCTCAAAATCCGGTTTTTTCGCTTTTTTGAGCTTGGTGCAAGATCTCAGTTTTATGTCTCAAAAACTACTGCATTACTATTGAAAATTACGCAAATACCGATTGTGCCAGTTGGGTGCGAAATGTTATGTGATTATGCTTGCCTTTGAGCAGACAAGGGTTATAGATTATCAAACGATCTTTTGTGAAAAATGCAGGATTTCTATCTAACTAGAGGTTCTGTGTTAAGATTTAATAAGTTTAATAATTTTTCGTCTATTTTTGATAGTGTTAATGCAAACAACTTATGCTGATTATACTTCCTCTAGGCTGACACAAGGCGACATAATCGTTGATTAGTCAGTGGAGTGGGTATGAGATAGGTTTGAACCCGAAATATCCAAAATATCGATTTACAAAATGCAAGATTCAGGAGGAGAGTACGTTTTATGAAAAAGAAACAGATAGCTCATCTTTTAGTGGCTGGTTTGGTAGCAGTTCAAGTTCCGGTATTCAAAGCACAAAATAGTGTAGCTGCTCCTGCCGGTACTAGTTTCGAGTGCCATGAGCTGTTCGGCCACCCCAGTGGTTCACCTTGGGCAACTTTTGTGGTTACAAGTACTGGAAAAAGGTTAGCAGCACCTATGCTCTTGTGGAAAAATTCTCCTGGGGGTTATACACCACAACAGCGCTGCTATGAAGTAACGAATCGCCTGAATGTAGCTGTAACTTCTAATGGTGGCTTACTAAGTAACTTGTGGTTAACTGTAGGTAGGGTGAACAACCAATCTGTCATTTGTTACGTTAACAGTAATGTTGGTGGAGGCTGTAATAATAACAACCTTCTGTTGACTCTTACTACTCCTGCTAATACAAGAAATCCGGCTAGGGCATTGGTAGATATGGTTGCTTACATTATAACAGGAAGTGCTAGTGGTACAAGCATCCGCGAATCTCAACAGCCCTATTACAACTTAGAAGAACTAGTGGATGCAGCGATCACAAAGAATCAAGAAACTGATTCTAATCCCTCTGGACCTGTAAATCCCGTCCAATCCCCAGTAACACAACCACCTGTTCAAACACCACAACCTCCTGTTACTTCCCCGGGGCGCATTTAGTTGGCTGTTTGTACACAGTGATGATTTGCCTTAACTTGGGGCAAGGTGAAACTTTCCCCAGGTTTATCTATTCTATAGATACTTATATACTTAAGATGATCCCCGAGGTAAATTTGCTGTGAATATAACACAATTCATCCTACTCTTTACGGAACTGGTGTTAATCAACACCATCATAGGTGGTTTGCCCGTACTTTCTGAGAGAAATTGCCCAAGACAAAACTGTGCTCTCTCACTGTATTCTATTGGGAATCAAGAACAGGAATCTGTTACTGATACTTCATCTCTTGAAAACTTACCAGAAAATCTATCAGTAGAGGAAATTGCCAAACAAATCACTGTCAGAATTTTAGGCGATGAAGGAAGTGGCTCTGGAGTCATTATTGCCCGTCATGGGTCAATTTACACTGTTTTAACTAATGCTCATGTGGTGGATAGAGGCAATGATAATCAATATACGGTTTTAACAGCAGATGGCATGACACACCTTGGACAATGGCAGCAGAGTAATCGCTTTGGTAACTTAGATTTAGCTTTGGTGGAATTTGACAGTAACAAGTCTTACCATGTTGCTGTTCTAGGAGACTCAAAAGCACTCTCAATAGATGAATTAGTCTATTCAGCAGGGTTTCCAAACTATTATTTTCCCAAAAACGCGAATTATGTAGAATCTACCTATAGTTGGGGATTAAGAGCATTTGTGTTGACAACTGGACAAGTAGGTATGTTGTCGGAAAAATCACTACCAAGAGGCTACAGCCTAGGCTATACCAATGACGTGGCAGATGGGATGAGTGGTGGTCCAGTTTTAAATCAGAAGGGTGAGTTAGTGGGAATTAATGGGCGTTCAAAGTATGCTTTGTCAGGTATTAATGCCTATACATTTACTGACGGTACTCGACCATCTTATGAGTTTTTCGAGCAGATGGATGCTTTAAGTTGGGCTATTCCAATTGCTAAGTTTAACGAAATTAAAACAAAATCACCATGAAGTTATCAGCGTACTTATCTACGTGTCTGTTGGGAATAACATCAACATTAGCGGTGGTGCTATCGAGTTCAATAGCTTCAGCATTGACACCAGAAGAAATTGATGCTGTTGCCTCGCAGACAACTGTTGTAATTGGTAATGGGCTAGCAAAGGGACAGATTGAGAGCGGAGAAGATGCACGAGGTTTTAATACAGGTTCTGGCGTGATTATAGGCCGAGAAGACAATATTTATTATGTGCTAACCGCACTCCACGTTGTTAACGGAAAAAATCAAGATTACCGTATTAGAACTTGGGATGGTGAAGTTTATCCTGCCAGAGATCGACATACAAAAAAGCCAAATATTCTCAAGTTGGGTTCATTTAAGATCGGACAACCGATTAAAGGTCTAGACTTAGCAATTATCAAGTTTCAAAGCAATAAAGAATATCATATTGCTTCGGTGAAAAGTTCAGAATACCTTAAACCAGAAGATGCTTTGTTTGCTTCTGGTTGGCCTGAGCCAGAAGACGACAGTGCTTACCGAGTTCGGGTGTTTAAGGATGGATTACTAAGCTTAATTGCCTCCGAACCTTCTTTGGATGGAGGGTACAGTTTACTGTATACAAATGAAACCAGTACTGGCATGAGTGGAGGTCCTGTGTTTGATCAAGATGGATGGGTAGTTGGAATTCATGCACAAGGTCGGGCAAATGTAAGTGCAGGTAAATATTGTATCGACCCTCAAGTGAGTATTAACAACAGCTGTGGAATACAAACGATTCATTTTCTGACAACAGTAGAAGCAGAAGAACTCAGGAATAGAACAAGTTTGAATCAAGAACCTGTAGATCCTTCAACGATCGCTGATGGTATAGAAAACAAAGAACGTGCAGATGTGATCGAGAATATCTATGAGGATTTCACAGTTGATTTTGTAGAAAGCGGAATCAGGAGTTACCCTTCAGGAACCTGTTGGAGCCTCCTATTAGGCGATAATTTCTGCAACCAATGACAATAAAGTGGATAACTGCTACAGAAGTGAGAAAAATATGAATCTAAGATACTACTTATGGAGTCTCCCTCTATTGCTAATAACGGCAATCACTCCAGTTGCTACTGCTGAACAGCGCAATGTACAACCAGAAGAATGGGCATATACCGCCCTGCGATCGCTCATCGAAATCTCACAGTGTAGTGTTAATCCCAGTTTGTCAACTAACCAGATAGTAACTCGTCAAGAATTTGCCACTATCTTAAATACCTGTAAATCAACAATTGAACAACAAATTGACTCTGTACCAGATGACCTCGTAGCGCAACAGCACCGAGCCAGGTTAGCGCGTCTACTCAGAGATTTTGCCCCAGAACTGACCACTACAGCTAGACAAATTAACGAGCCTGAACCAGTCGAGACTGACTTGGTTCTACCAACGGTAGTTGAAGAAAGTGAAGCAAAACCTGATACTCCAGTCCCAATTGTCCCACCAGAACCTCCTACTGTCTCCCCTCCAATTAATCAGCAACCTTTCAATCTTGCTAATTCAGCCAGTGCTCTAACGGAGCAAGTGACTAGCGTCTCGCAATTACAAGATGTACAACCGAATGATTGGGCTTATGAAGCACTGCGATCGCTGGTGGAAAATTATAGCTGTATGGCAGGGTATCCCGACGGCACATTTCGCGGCAATCAAGTTCTAACTCGCTATGAATTTGCCGCAGGTTTGAACGCTTGTATGCAAGAAATTGAAAAACAATTAGTCGAAACAGGCAACTTAGCCAATGAAGAAGACTTAGCAGCGATACAACGGTTACAACAAGAATTTGCCTCAGAATTAACAGATGTTGAGAATCGACTTTCTCGTACAGAAGGGCGTGTTACCAACCTAGAAAACCAGCAGTTTGCTGGTTCTTCATCAGAATATCCCATCGTTAACTTACGGGGAGAAACGATCTTTGCCCTAGCCGATGCCTTTGGTGGAGACCCTCCCGGAACAGGAGAGGCAAATACCACCTTAATTTACCTGAGCCGCTTGCAATTTGCGGCCACATTTTCCGGACTAGACCGCCTCAGACTGGAGTTATCCGCTGGCAACTCTGCTGGCTTTGGTTTCGGTAGTCCCGATGTCCTCAATACTAACACAGCCCTGCTGTCCTTCCAAGAAAATACAAACAATAGTATCCAGCTATCCTCCTTAGAATATCGCTTCCCAGCTTTTAACAACAACGTTGTGTTTACGATTAAACCCGTAGGCTTCAGTTTAAGTAGCGTACTAACTGCCAATTCCCCTTTCTTTGATTCTGGACGTGGGGCAATTTCCCGCTTTGGCGAAGCCAATCCGATCTTTAAAATTGGAGTCTTAGATGCTGGGGTTGGCTTGGATTGGTTACTGGGAAATCGGGCTCGCTTACAACTAGCTTATGGTGCTAGAAATGCTGACAACCCAGAAGATGGTGCTATCTTTGGTGGGAATGCTCATGCTGCAGGGTTGCAGTTTCTCCTCTTACCCACTGATAATCTCCTTACAGGTGTTAGCTTCATCTATGGCTACTCACCAGATGGACGTTTGAATACCTTTACCGGCAGCGCCATCGCCGATGCCTCTGGATTTATTAACCAACGTTCTAATATTTACGCAGTCAGCGGCACTCTACAATGGCGGATTTCTCCTCGAGTAGTCTTCTCCACTTGGGGTGGTTTAGTTGGTACTTATGCCTCGGAAACCAATGCCTTTGCTGTCAGTACTAATTATATGTTTGGCTTGGGCTTTCCTGACTTATTCCAACAAGGAAATGTATTAGGAGTTCTCTTTGGTCAACCCCCTAAACTCGTTGAAGTTGGTGATTTTAGTGGTTCGAGTGGTCTAGGAGAAGACGGTGAATCCTACCATGTGGAAGTCTTCTATCAATTTAGGGTTAACAATAATATCTCGATCACACCAGGATTCTTTTTCGTGACCAATCCTGGTAATATTGAAGATAATAATAATATTTTCATTGGTGTACTCCGCACCACATTTAGATTCTAAACTAGGATAATCTTATGAACAGTTCACCAAAAATAACAGATAGTTTTTCTGCCAAATCTTGGTTAATATTAGCCTCGGTTTGTCTGGGTTTAAATCCAATCCTGTTAGGAGTAGCCAATGCTCAGGATACCTCTGAAGCAGAGCCCGCAGAAACTGAACCGGAATCTTCACCACGGAGACTAGAAAGTTTTTTTGAACAGGAAAGAAGACCACGATTTGGAGCTGGGGACTTCCTTGACTCAGCCATAAATGGTATCGAGAACTTTTTTCCCGATCCCGCAAAAGTCTCTGGTTTTCGCTCCGATCCCCTCTCCAATCCCCTAGCAACTATCCCAGGAATCATTACAGTTCAAAGTCGCGACGATAATTCCCCTAATTTCCTCAACACGGATTTTGATGGTGGTGACTTGGCTAATTTAGAATTAACAAATGCCCAACCCAGCTCAAACCTTCGTCTAGGAACTCTCACAGTTAATGGCAATGTGACTCTTAATAACGGTCAAACCCTCCAATTGAATAACGTTCCAGCTACCTACAACGCCGGATTTAGCAGCAGAGAAAATACAATTAGTGGTGTCCTGCAAGTCATAGATCCTAATAATCCCGGCAATACAATTTTGATTCAACTCCCATCTACTAGAGTTCCTAATGCTGATGCCAACCAGCCCATTAGCTCACCCGGCAGTTTATCAATTGGCCTCCCAACAGATAGATAATATAGCAGTCGCCAAGGCGGTTAGGACAATGCAAAATGCTGAAACCTTTACCAGTCAATCTCTTCCCTTCTGCCTTCTGCCTTCTGCCTTCTGCCCTCTGCCTTTTGCTATACATCCAATTTTGACAAACAAATTCCCAATTCCCAATTCCCAACCGCTGTCTTTGTCTACCTGATAATCGCATACCTCGCTCACCAACCATCGTGTAGTAGCCTTGGGGCCGTAGCAGATGACAGGCAAGATGCCTGTTCCACAGGAAACTGATTATTGAATTCAATGGAAATTAGTCGCTAGATAATCATCCCATCTGCTAATTGTCTGGCTAAGCCTGCTCCTAGATAATTTCGTAACACTTTATATATAAGCGCACACCTTTCCCATTGTGAAATAATACTAGCAAAAAATAATAGTGAATGCAACGGTGAAAAATGCGATCGCTAAAATGATTTGTCTACCCCTTGTCCAGGTGAACAGTTTCAGCGCTCACACTAAGGTTTAGCAATTTTTTCCATAAAAATTCGTTCTTGCTCTGCTAAAGGCATATCTTTAGAATAAATAACAGGATTTGGCTCCCGCCTTAATAATTCTTGTAGTGCTTCACTAAACTTATCATCATCACTGCGATTTTCTGATAAATATTGTTTTAACTCTGCTACTGTCATTTTAGTTAAATCAGTCATGAGAAAAACCTCCAGTTTCCATCATGGGGTTACAGGTAGCAGATGACAGGCAAGATGCCTGTTCCACAGGAAACTGATGATTTAATTCAGTGGAAATTAGTCGCTAGATAATCATCCCATCTGCTAATTGTCTGGCTAAGCCTGCTCCTACAAATCAACTATTTAATTTTGCAAATTAGATGAATTATTAACTTAATTATAGCAGTTATAGTACCTGCGAGGTTCATCCAATTTTGACAAACCAATTCCCAATTCCCAATTCCCAATTCCCAATTCCCAATTCTAAATTCTCAATTCTAAATTCTCAATTCCTACTCCCTTGTCCCCTCTTTGCGGTAGAATCATCAGTTGCAGTAAATCAAACCCTTGCAGCAAGGAGAAACTCCTATGGCCCGGATGTACTACGACACAGATGCCAATTTAGACCTACTCGCCGATAAAACCATTGCGATTATCGGCTATGGTTCTCAAGGTCATGCCCATGCCCTTAATCTTAAAGATAGTGGTATGAAAGTGATTGTCGGGCTGTATCCGGGTAGTAAATCCACGAAGAAAGCTGAAGAGGCTGGTTTAACCGTTAAACCAGTGGCTGAGGCAGCGAAAGAGGCTGATTGGATTATGATATTGCTGCCGGATGAGGTGCAAAAAACGGTTTATAAAGAAGAAATTGAGCCAAATTTGACAGAGGGGAAAGTCATTTCTTTTGCTCACGGCTTTAATATCCACTTTGGACAAGTTATCCCCCCAGCTACTGTCGATGTGGTAATGGTGGCACCTAAAGGACCAGGACATTTAGTACGACGGACTTATGAGCAGGGAGAAGGGGTTCCCTGTCTCTTTGCAGTCTATCAAGATGCCACAGGTCAAGCACGCGATCGCGCTATGGCTTATGCTAAAGGAATTGGTGGTACTCGCGCTGGTATCCTGGAAACCAGCTTTCGGGAAGAGACGGAAACTGATTTATTTGGTGAGCAAACAGTCTTATGTGGTGGCTTGAGTGCTTTAATCAAGGCTGGGTTTGAAACCCTAGTAAATGCTGGTTATCAGCCAGAGTTGGCTTATTTTGAATGTCTCCATGAAGTCAAACTAATTGTTGACTTGGTGGTAGAAGGTGGTTTAGCCAAAATGCGGGATAGCATCTCGAATACTGCTGAATATGGAGATTATACTCGTGGCCCTCGGATTGTCACTGACGAAACCCGCGCCGAGATGCGTAAAATTCTCAGTGAAATTCAATCTGGTCAATTTGCCCGGGAATTTGTGTTAGAAAATCAATCAGGCAAAGCTGGATTCATCTCAATGCGACGTCAGGAAGCAGAACATTCCATTGAAGAAGTTGGTCAGGATTTACGAGCTATGTTCAGCTGGTTAAAGAAGGCTTAACTTTTAAAAAACACTCTGGCTAATGGCTAATGGCTAATGGCTAATGGCTAATGGCTAATGGCTAATTGTTAATGGCTAATGGCTAATGGCTAATGGTTAATGGCTAATGGCTAATGGCTAATGGCTAATTGTTATCGAGAAACACCGAGTCAGGCGTCTTCCAGTCAGGAGGGAAGAGAATTTGACGGGTGTTTCTTTCATTCTTAGTGGGTGGCGCACCGCCAGTGGGGGGCTCTGAAGAAACAAGGCAGTCTCTCCCCGTCTCCGTGTCCCCGCGTCCCCGCGTCCCCGCGTCCCCGCGTCTCTTTCAAGTCAGGAGGGGGGATGAGTTATCTCCTTAACCTTGTGCCATCGGGGATATCTAATTCGATATTAGGCCCTCGGTCTAGTACTTCAATATCCCACTGACCACGACGACTAG
>JAAHHL010000019.1 GCA_010672185.1 Caldora sp. SIO3E6
TTCCTTCAGGTTGGTCAGTTCTGAGATAGGGGTGATATCTGTTATTTGGTTGACGTAGAGGTCAAGTTCCTTCAGGTTGGTCAGTTCTGAGATAGGGGTGATATCTGTTATTTGGTTGTAGCTGAGGTTAAGCACCTCCAGGTTGGTCAGTTCTGAGATAGGGGTGATATCTGTGATTCCCTTGCCCGTGAGGTCAAGCTCAGTGCGAGTTAACAGATTGTTGGCAGCCAGTTCACAATCACTTGTACCTGCTGCTTCTAACAGCACTTCTACTGTTTTTCTCACCTCCTCTGACAAACTAGCTTGCTGGAGGCACAATTCTTCAAAAGAACTCCCCACACTGGGTTCAGCGGCTTGAGTTATTTCCCATCCCCAACCACTGAACACCCACATACCAATTATCAGGGCGACTGTGCTAGTCGATTTCATTGTTGATACACTTCCTATTAAAATTCGGTTTCAATAGTGAGCTATTCCTCCAATCAGTATGGAACTGATGAGATTTTCTGGCTACTCCTTTAACTACAAACCCAAATAAGGGTTTTTCGGATTTAGCTATCCCTTAGCTGGAACGATTCCTCAAGATGATTAATTTGACGGACTTTCAGCTGCATAGCGTTGACAATTATTTGAGCGATCGCAAGTAGAACAAATACCCCAACTAGCCCTAAAATATCTTGGCAAGCGATCGCATTGAATCCACAACAGTGGTAAGCTGCTAAGCATCAAAGAGTGCTAGTTTTGATTAACGGCTAATTTTGATTAACGCACCGGACGCGGAGACACACCGGACGCGGAGAGGAAGTCGCAACGCTGTCCCAGTACAATTTTCCTGTCGAATTGCCTGCTCTCTTCAAGTTGCATAACCAAGAAATTGTTGCAAAATATATATATAGCAGTTCTCGCATCCGTGAGGTACACTCTATCCCCCTAAATCCCCCTTAGAAAGGGGGACTTTGAGGTTTAACAGTGTACCTCATAAAAATGAGAAATGCTATATGACTGGATAGAGTATACAAACCAAGTACAGCAAAAGAATGATGAAAGCCCCCCAAAATTTGTGGTACGTGCTCCACAGGATGTTGATATCTTAGACTGACTCTCTTCTTTCCCTCTGTGAACTCTGTGCCTCTGTGGTTAATACAAAAACCAACACCTCAAAATCAGCTTTATAGCAGGATAAATCAATGCTATTGGAACAGACAATTCCAGATTAATTAATAACATGGTGAGAAAATTATCAAAATTAGCTCTTATTGCTCTTATTACTATCGTCGTCGTGGCGGCTACAGCAATATCCACTACTCCACCAATCCATCCAATTCCAGAATTACCAGCTCAATCAAATTTGGGGCTAAATTTGGCTCGTTCTATGAAGCTTTTAGCTGAAAGTAACAATCAGCAAAGTAATACTGTAAGAGTATTATTTTATGGACAATCTATTACTCGTGATGATTGGTGGAAAGAAGTAGAAGCTGATTTAAAAAATCGTTTTCCTCAGGCTGATATTATAACCCAAAATTTAGCTATTGGAGGTTTTGCTGCCCAGCGCTTAGTCTTCAATGTAGAGAGAGATATCTTATCTTTTTATCCAGATTTAATTATTTTCCATGTCTATGGCGATCATTTTAAATATGAAGAAATTATCCAGAAAATGCGAATACTGACAACGGCAGATATCGCAATACAAACGGATCATTTTGGAGCCAAAACTGACCCCAAAAAACCTGACAGTGATTGGTCAGATTTTATGAACAATGATTTTCTACCTGAAATAGCAGAAAAATACCAATGTGAATTAATTAATGTGAGGTCAATTTGGCGTCAATATTTATTAGACAATAATTATCAACCTAGTAGGTTACTGCGGGATGACATCCATTTAAACGAACATGGTAATTTTTTAATGTCTGAATCAGTTAAAAATAATTTGGTAGCCAATAAAGATGCAAAAGATACTAAAACAGATAGGGTAAAAACTTATAAAGTTAATCAAGATGTAGATTACAAAGACGGTAAGTTTACATTGGAATTTGTCGGCAATAGAGTAGATGCAATCTCCAGTCCTTCCGGTGAAGCTAAGGCTAAAATTTTGATTGATGGTAAGCCTCCCTCTGAAATTTACGAATTATATGTCTTCACCCGTGCTAACTATACCCCAGAAGTTGATTGGCCTTGGGATGTGAGCGCACCTTTTCACATAAATTGGGAAAAACCTCCTGTAGAGGAAGACTGGAAAATAACAATTCTTAATGTAGAACAGCAAGAGTCAGAAACCCTCAATTTCACTTTTAGACTTACTGGTACAAAAACTGGCATAGACGGAGTAGGAAGCAATCAAGAAGTCTTTATTTCCAACTCTGGGCGTGTAGTGATTCTTCCAGAACATTGGTGGTTGAAAACAGTAGATGGTAAACCTTCACCAATTAAACCAGGGTATGAACTAAAATTTCGTTCTCAGCTTCTGGGAACAGATATTTATCAAAAACCGGAGTTCAGAGGTTTTAATCGAGAGTCTACAGTTACTCTTGCTCAAGGACTGAAAAATGAGGAACATACTCTTGAGATTATTCCTTTAGAATCAGGAAAAGTACCTATCAGTTCTATTCGTGTTTATAACCCTCCATTAAGGAAGAAACAAAGTCTATAGCGTTACGCATTTTGGTTAGGACATTGACGAAATTAATAACCACAGAGGCACAGAGGAACACAGAGAAAAGATGTTGTCCTAATGTATGCGTGTAGCGCTATATTCCTCTTCCCTTGAAGCCTTGGAGCCTTGGAGCCCTGGAGACCTCTGACTTGAAAGTAGGTAGCAGCTCATCTGGCAACAGTCAACAGTCAACAGTCAACAGTCAACAGTCAACAGTCAACAGTCAACAGTGTTTCTTCAGAGTTCTGATCGACATTAACAACTTTTCCCCTCAATCACTGCTTCTGCTTGCAACGCGATCGCTCTCAACTCTTCTAATGTATCCTGCCCAACCGACTGCCACAAAGACCGCTGATGCGCTTCTAGTAACCGTTCTGCCATATCTCGCAATGCCCAAGGATTTTTTTGTTGGATAAATTCCTGTACTTTAGAGTCAAAAATATAGGCTTCTGCTACCCCTTGATACATATGGTCTTCGACACAATTAGCTGTAGCATCGTAGGCAAATAAATAGTCTACCGTTGCTGCCATTTCAAAAGCTCCTTTGTAGCCATGACGCATTACCCCTTCAATCCATTTGGGATTAACCACCCGGGAACGATAAACCCTGGCAATCTCCTCCCGCAACTGTCGTACTTTGGGATTTTGGGGGATGGAGTTGTCACCAAAGTAGGTTTGGGGATTTTTACCAGTCAAAGCTCTAATGGCAACAGTTAGACCCCCTTGGAACTGATAATAGTCGTCAGAATCGAGTAAATCATGTTCTCGATTATCCTGATTGTGCAGCACTATTTGCATTTGTTGTAAGCGCTGCTCAAAAGCTTCTGCTGCGGGAATTCCTTGTAATCCGGTTTGAGGATTTGTTTTCAAACTATCCGAGTCGGAGGGCGAAGCATTAAGAGAGGGAAAATCTGTGTATGCATAACTACTCCAGTTAATATAAGCACGAGCTAAGTCTTGTTCATCCTGCCAGTTTTGCGCTTCGATTAAACCTTGTAACCCTGCACCATAAGCACCAGGTTTAGAACCAAAAATACGATAATGCGATCGCCTTTGAGCTTCTTGTTGACTTAAGCCTGCTGCTTCCCACTGAACTTGTTCTTGTTGAACTTGGGCTGCTAGGGGATTGTCTGCCGCCGGTTCATCCAAAGCTGCAACCGCCCTTACTGCTTGATCAAATAGACTAATTAAGTTGGGGAAAGCATCCCGGAAAAAGCCAGAAATCCGCAAAGTTACATCGACCCGGGGACGACCTAATACGGAAACTGGTAGAATTTCAAAATCCACTACCCGACGAGATACCCCATCCCACACTGGCTGCACTCCCAACAAGGCTAAGGCTTCTGCTAAGTCATCGCCTCCGGTACGCATAGTGGAAGTTCCCCACACTGACAATCCTAAGGTTTGAGGATATTCGCCATTTTCCTGAGTATAGCGTTCAATAAGGACTTCTGCTGCCTTACGACCTACATCCCAAGCCGTTTCCGTAGGGATAGCGCGGATATCCACAGAGTAAAAGTTACGTCCAGTCGGCAACACTTCCGGACGTCCTCTGGTTGGCGCACCAGAAGGACCACTGGCTACATAGCGCCCATCAAGTCCTCTTAATAACTGGGTTAGTTCCTGGCTAGTTTGTTGCAGTGCAGGCAAAAGGCGATCGCGTATCCATTGTAATTCGTTGTTGGTTGTTGGTTGTTGGTTGTTTGTTGTTGGTTGTTGGTTGTTGGTTGTTTGTTGTTGGTTGTTGGTTATTTGGGAATTGGAGATGAGTTGTTCTACTAAGGCAGCGGCTTGTTGTTCTAATATTTCAATTAGATCACCAGTAGTACGACAATTAAAGGGTGCATCTATCAATTCCCTTTGCGCAGCATGGTGAGCAAAGCGAGGCAAATTCCCAATTCCCAATTCCCAATTCCCAATTCCCAATTCTCCATTCCCTATCCCCCAATCCTTAGCTATAGCATGAGTCAAACCGATACGGCCATTACCGGGATGACGAGCGATCGCAACGATTAAATCCCTTAATTGACGCCCTTGGGGACATTGTCCTAGAATATGTAGTCCATCTCGAATTTGAGCTTCTTTCAATTCACACAAGTAACCATCAATCGAATTCAAGATCAAAGATTCAAACTTAACTAGGCTTTCAGTCCCAATCAAACTTAATTTCGACCCGTCCCCGCGTCCCCGCGTCCCCGCGTCTCTATCTCCCCGCGTCCCCGCGTCTATTTCCTGATTAATGCCCAAATCCTGGTGCAAATTTTCCTCAAGGATTAGTTGGATAATGCGATCGCGAATTATTGGTAACCTGGAAGGGTCTAAACTCTGAGCTTCGTAATACTCATCAATCAAGCCTTCGAGTTTGTGCAAGGAACCATAGAGTTCAGCACGAGTCATCGGTGGAGTAAGATGATCAATGATTACCCCTTGAGCACGACGCTTGGCTTGGGAACCTTCACCAGGATCATTGACAATAAAAGGATACAAATGAGGCATTGCTCCCAGAGCCACTTCTGGATAACAATTACTAGACAACGCTACACTCTTACCCGGTAACCACTCCAAATTCCCGTGCTTACCCACATGCACCATTGCCTGTGCTCCAAACTTAACTCGCAACCAATAGTAAAAGGCTAAATAGGCAGGGGTTGGTTCTAAATCAGGAGCATGATAATTCAAACTAGGATCAAGATCATAGCCCCGTGATGGTTGAATGCCGATAAAGATATTGCCTAGTTGGATACCGGAAATTGTTATTTGTTGTTGGTTGTTGGTTGTTTGTTGTTTGGGAATGGGGAATTGGGAATGGGGAATGGGGAATTGGGAATTGGTGATTTCTCCCTTATCTCCCTTGTCCCCCTTGTCCCCCTTGTCCCCCTTGTCTCCCTTGTCTCCCTTGTCTCCCTTGTCTCCCTTGTCTCCCCACACTCCTGGTTCACCTGGCTCCAACTGGATGACGACATGACCGTATTGACCCTTACCACCGCTTTGGCGAATAAACTTGCCTTCAGCTTTAACTGGTTTGCGAACTGTTTCTCGGTAGGCTACTTGTGGAGCCCCAACATTAGCTTCTACCTTGAACTCTCGCAACATCCGGTCTACCAAAATTTCCAGGTGCAACTCACCCATGCCTGCAATTACAGTTTGGTTGGTTTCTGAATCGACGCTGACTCGGAATGTTGGGTCTTCTTCTGATAGAGCTTGGAGCGCTTTGGATAGCTTCTCCATATCCTGCTTAGTTTTTGGTTCTACTGCTACTGAGATCACCGGTTCGGGAATATAGAGCGATTCCAGAATTACTGGTTTCTCTGGCTCACAGATGGTATCGCCAGTAATGGTTTGCTTCAAGCCAACTGCAGCTCCCAAGTCACCAGCTCTTAACTCCTCAACATCTTCCCTATCGTTCGCTTTCAAACGAATTAGGCGTGAGATTCTCTCCTTGCGATCCTTGGTGGAGTTGAGGACATAGCTACCCTTCTTGAGTATTCCCGAGTAGACTCGCAGGAAGGTTAAGCGGCCATAGGGGTCAGCCATAATCTTAAAGGCTAGGGCTGACATCGGTGCTTCATCATCAGCTACCCTTTGGGTAACTGTACCGTCTGGCAATGTTCCTTCAATTGGTGGAACATCTATCGGAGCCGGTAAGTAATCTACGACAGCGTCTAGCAGCAACTGAACGCCTTTATTTTTGAAAGCAGAGCCACAGAGCAAAGGCACAATTGTCCCATCAATAGTGCCTTTGCGTAGAGCCGTGCGAATTTCCTCCTCGGTAAGTTCTTCCCCTTCGAGGTACTTTTCAGTTAAAGCGTCGTCGGTTTCGGCAACGGACTCGATGAGCTTAGCGCGGTATTCTTCTGCCTGTTCCTTGACATCTTCGGGAATTTCGGTGTCCTCAATATCCGTTCCCAGGTCATTGGTGTAAATTTTCGCTCGCATCCGCACCAAGTCAACAATGCCTCGTAAGTCGCTTTCTTTCCCAATGGGTATTTGAATAGGAACTGCGTTGCACCGCAGGCGATCGCGAATTTGTTCGTATACTTTGAAGAAATTAGCACCGGTGCGGTCCATCTTATTGACAAACACAGCACGAGGCACCTTGTAACGATCTGCTTGACGCCAAACTGTCTCAGATTGAGGTTGAACACCTCCTACTGAGCAGAAAACCGCAATCACGCCATCTAATACCCGCATCGAACGCTCTACTTCAATTGTGAAGTCAACGTGACCCGGTGTATCAATAATATTAATCTGGTAATTAGTCTCGTTTCTTTCCCAGCTTGTGCTGATGGCAGCGGCAGTGATGGTAATTCCCCGCTCCCGCTCTTGTGCCATCCAATCGGTTACTGCTGTCCCGTCATGGACTTCACCGATTTTGTGAACAATCCCTGAATAAAACAGAATTCGTTCAGTTGTTGTTGTCTTGCCCGCATCAATGTGGGCGGCAATACCGATATTGCGTATTCTTTCAAGCGGGGTGGATCTTGCCACAGCTACCTCCTTCGTTTGCTGCCACTGTCATTCGCACGTTACTATTTGTACTATCTGTTTACAATTCTATACTTTCGTTTAAAATTTTAGGGATTTGCCACAGAGCAATCTGCTAATAAAGCTCTACAAACCTCACTAATACGTCAGTAGCACTACTAGGAATCAGTAACGATAATGAGCAAAGGCTTTATTTGCTTCTGCCATCCTATGAGTTTCTTCACGTTTGCGAATAGCATTTCCTGTTTCATTAGCGGCATCCATCAGCTCATTTGCCAGTTTGCTGGCCATTGTCCGACCGGAACGCGCTCTTGAAAATCGAATTAGCCAACGCAGAGCGAGAGTTGTTCCTCGGTCTGAGCGGACTTCCATTGGCACCTGATAGGTTGCACCTCCGACCCTACGAGCCTTAACTTCTACTAAAGGAGTGACATTCCGTACTGCTTTTTCAAATGTTTCTAGAGGTTCTTTACCAGTACGTTCCTCAATTATTTTCATCGCCCCGTAGATGATGCGATTGGCAACAGATTTTTTACCATGGTGCATAATCCGCCGCACCATCATGCTAATTAGGCGGCTATTGTAAACTGGATCGGGAGGAACCGGGCGCTTTTTGATAACTGTGCGACGAGACATAATCAAGCAAAACAAGAAACAATATTGAAAATTGGGAATTTATACAACTACTGTTGTACTACGCCTAATTAAAAGGGAAGACTTTTCCTTTATCGCTTCCTTCCTCAGAGCCTTAGAGCCTTACAAAACAATAGCATTAAGGTTACCAGACCTTGCTACTTTGGTCTTGCTGTGTAGCAACTAAAGCCATTATTAGCTAACCTTGCCCAAATTTCTTATAGCAAAGAGGAAGTGAGATCTAGAGGAGCAAAAGCACTATCTACTATGGGTTAATGACAAAGAGACTTCAAGCTTACTTAGGGCGCTTTGTTCCATACTTAGAACGGCTTTGAGTCCTATCTTTAACTCCGGCAGTATCTAGAGTTCCCCGAATAATATGGTATCTAACTCCTGGCAAGTCCTTGACACGACCTCCCCTAATCATCACCACTGAATGTTCTTGTAGGTTGTGACCAATACCTGGAATATAAGCTGTCACTTCAAAACCAGAAGTCAGGCGAACTCTTGCCACTTTTCTTAGGGCTGAATTCGGTTTTTTGGGAGTTGTTGTGTAGACTCTGGTGCAGACACCTCTGCGCTGGGGACATTGCTTCAGCGCTGGGGATTTGGTCTTCTTCTTGGCTTTTGCTCTTTCGCTACGAATGAGCTGTTGGATTGTGGGCATAGGTTACGGAGTGTAAAGCTCCCTTGACAGTTCTAAATATTGACAGCTTTTAATTGTATCGACATTGCAGAGCTGGTGTCAATTTTTTTTCCAATTTGGAGCTTTGTCAATCTGTCCCTATTCAGACTCCCATGAACTTTCACCTCACAACATAGGATGAAAATTTCTCTTTCTCCGCGTCTGGTGTGTCCCCGCGTCCGGTGCGTC